>NZ_JAUBQD010000059.1:0-44005 GCF_036701085.1 Microcoleus sp. Pol7_A1 | reverse complement strand
TACCGAAACATAAACCTATTCATATTCACTCATTTATTTATTATACATCGCTGATGTTATTAAATTTTCATTCCTAAAAGCTTAAGAAGTTGCTGAAATAGATAAATCAGCGTTTCAATCCCTGATAGGGATTTAGGTTGATTGCAACATGGTGCAATAATTGAGAGAGCATCAGAATGGATTGTGTTTCAATCCCTGATAGGGATTTAGGTTGATTGCAACTCTGGAATATCCCGGAAGGAGATTTGCTTAAAGAAGTGTTTCAATCCCTGATAGGGATTTAGGTTGATTGCAACTGGAACTACTTCTTACGCAGCCAATCAAGTAATGGGGTTTCAATCCCTGATAGGGATTTAGGTTGATTGCAACAGTTAGTTTCTGAAACTTTTACTGTATTTAATTTTCAAGGTTCGTTTGCGTCTGCACTAAAAGTACCATTTCAATACCGACCTGTCAAGAGGCAAATTTTTCAACAGCCCTCAAAACCAATCACAGCAAGCATTACAGCGTTTCCGCGAACCGATTTTTTCCCAAAAGTAGCTCAACTCCTTACATAGCAAGCGATACAGCCGAAAAAAAACCACCCCCAAAAAAAACCTACCCATTCCCGGAAAACTCAACCCTCAACCCGATTCAAATTCCAGTCGTAAGGCAAAAAAACGATCGCCCATCCATCAGTCACAGCCGCCTCCGGCCCCAAATAACCGCCCACATACTCAGCCACCGAACCCGCCGCCTTCACAAAATCCTCGCCGTACCACTCAAAAATTTTGCTCAAATAAAGCGTCTTTTTCTGGTCATCGTACCGCACCTTATCAGGATTGTGAATAAAACGGCTGGCATCCGCTTCTAATTGAGTCCGTACCGACTCGGGAAAATAAGCCCCCCGGCGCAGCAGCGGGCACCCGACAGCAGCGCAAACTAATGCAAAATGGATGCGCGGTTCCGCAAATTCCGGCCGCAATATTGCGTGTTCGATTTGATTGAGACTGTACTTTTTGCCGCCAATAATCGAATTTGAACGAGTGAAAAAATCCAAAAAACTCAGCCAGTTGGGAATTCCCAAAACTTTGGGACGGATGGACGCGATCGGATATACTTCCAGAACTTGAGAAATTGCGATCGCATTGTACGCATTCAGCCACAACGCCAGCCGCGCATCCGCATCGGTACATTCCGCCAAATCCAAATCGGCCAAACTTTCCAGCCACGCCCTCAAAACATCCGCCCCCTCAGCTTTCCAGCGTCGATAATTGACGCGGCCGAAATCGTCAACGTAGCGTTGCAGCAACTCGTCCCAAATCTTAAAGTCGATCGTACCGATCATTTATTACTATCCATATGATAAGGCGGGCATTGCTTTAACTTCTGCTTCTATTTAATACTACCGTCAATCGATTTTAGATTTGAGATTTGAGATTTTAGATTGACCCCACGGATAAATGCGGGGGCTTGAGGATTTTCGATTTGAGATTTTCGATTGATTCCACGGATAAATGCGGGGGCTTGTACCATCAAGAAATTCTTGGTCAACCGAAATAACACCTGCAACGGTAGCATTTTTTAGATTAGCCCCGTCAAACGGGATCGGGTTAAATTAGCATCGCTCAAATTAGCACCTTGTAAATTAGCTTGCCGCCAAGAAGCCCCGCGCAAATTCGCCCCCGATAAATTAGCTTCTCTAAAATTTCCTCCTCTCAAATCTGTCCCTGGCAAATCCGCATTTGCTAAACTCGCCTGCGCTAGGGGAATGCCGATCAAATCGCAGCCCGGAAACTGGTTAGCTTGCCGCAACTAATTGACTTGCTGGGGGTTAGCTGCAATCACCGGTGCAGCCAACCCGAACATCTGTCCCCATGAAACTGCTCCCAAATTTACAGATTTCCTGCTCTTTACCTTCTACAATTTTAAAAGATTCTTAATTTCAACTTCTACAGGGATCGGTTTCTTCCGGCACAACACCAATCCCACTTTGATCGGCAATTTTTTAAATTCCCCTTACCTCCCTAACAAACTATGACGGATCGAACCAACTTTTTCGATAAACTGTTAGCGGCTGTTGAAAACAATCAAAGTTTGCTGTATTTAGCCCTCGACCCCGACCCGGAAACCTTGCCCGCGCTGGTTTCCATGACTGGGGAGGAAACTCAAACTTTTGTAACTGATTTGTTGTCAAAGCTAAAAAGTGCGATCGACCAAACAGCCGATTTAATTTGTGCTTGCAAAATCACCCTCGGTTTTTACCAATCTCTCGGTATTCCCGGTTGGGCATTGCTGCAAGAAATTTTAACAATTATTCCCCCTCACCTGCCAGTAATTTTAGATGCCAAACACTGCGATTTAAATACCAGCACGGTGTTTGCAAAAATTGTATTTCAAGACTGGCGAGTTGACGCTATTACTTTAAGTCCCTATCCCGGATTCGACCAAGTAGCGCCTTTTTTGTTATACGCTGGAAAAACTGTTTTTGTGCTCTGTGCCACCGCCAACCCGTCAGCGACGGATTTACAAGAATACCCGACGCCAAACAACCCTTTTTACTTGCAATTAGTCCGACTCTCTCAAACTTGGGGAACTCCTGAAAAAGTCGGTTTAGAAGTAGGAGTAATGCCGGATATGTTAGCCCGCATCCGCAAAGAGGCTCCTGAACGCCTAATTTTAGTCGAAGGAGACATCCCCGCAGAAAATGACCTCACAGAAGAAAACGACCTCGCACAACTGCTGGCGGCCGGTTTAAGCAAGAATGGTGAAGATTTGCTGCTGCCAGTGCCCCCGAGTTTATTAGCGGGGAAAGAGCCGCGCCAAGAAATTGAGAAATTGCGGGATAGTATTAATAAACAGAGGCTGCGGGCGATCGAAGGTAGTCCCACTTGCGAACTGTGGCTGCCCGATGTTTGCTTTTTGCAACCGGAACCTCACCGCGATTTAATCTTGCAACTTTATGACATCGGCTGCGTAGTTTTTGGCGACCACGTACAAGCATCGGGAGCCGTATTCCCATATTACATCGACTTGCGGAAAATTATCTCAATTCCGCAGATTTTTCATCAAATTGTCAGCGCTTATGCAGACATTCTTAAAAACTTAAAATTCGATCGCATTGCCGGAATTCCCTACGGTTCTTTACCCACAGCAACCGGTTTAGCATTGCGGATGGAACGCCCGATGATTTTCCCGCGCAAGGAGGTTAAAACATACGGTGCAGGTAAGTTGATTGAAGGGCATTTTCAGGCGGGAGAAACGATTGTCGTAGTCGATGATATTTTGATTAGCGGCAAAAGCGTGATGGAAGGCGCGGCTAAGTTAAAATCTGCGGGATTAAATGTGGAAGATATTGTAGTATTAATCGACCACGAACAGGGAGTTAAAGATAAGATGCAGGTCAACGGTTATCGCGCACATTCTGTGTTAGCGCTTTCGGAAATAGCTGAAATTTTGTATCGAGCAAATCGCATTGATACCGAGCAATTCAATCTTTTGACTGCGGAACATTAAATTATAAAATTTCTAGTTACCAGGCTCTGCCTGGTAATTAATACCCGGAGGCTCTGCCTCCTTTATTTATGTCTCATTTGCCTTGTTTTAATGGAGGCAGAGCCTCCTGAAATGCGTTCCCAGGCTCTGCCTGGGAACGAGTAAAGGTAAATAAATCAACCTTGCAAAACTTCAATTAAAGCATTGCCCATCGCCCGACAGCCGACGAGTTTCATGCCTTCTGACATGATATCACCAGTGCGATAACACCGATCCAAAACTTCGACAACTGCTTGCTCGATTTTATTAGCAGCTTCCGGTTGATTTAAGGCGTAGCGCAGCATCATTGCCGCACTCAAAACTTGGGCGATGGGATTGGCTTTATCTTGTCCCGCGATGTCCGGTGCGGAACCGTGCACGGGTTCAAAAACTCCCGGCCCGGTTGCTCCCAAACTAGCAGAAGGAAGCATCCCAATACTACCAGTTAGCATTGCCGCCGCATCGGAAAGAATGTCGCCGAATAAATTGCCGGTGACAATTGTATCGAACTGTTTCGGCCAGCGAATTAACTGCATTGCTGCGTTGTCAACGTAAATGTGAGAAAGTTCGACATCAGGGTATTCTGAAGAAAGGGCAATAATACGATCGCGCCACAGTTGCGAAACATCCAAAACATTCGCTTTATCAACGGAACACAGCCTTTTTCCCCGCTTCCTGGCCGTCTCAAAAGCGACTCGCCCGATTCTGTCAATTTCTGACTCGGTGTAAGCCATCGTATTGACACCGCGTTTTTCGCCTGTTTCCGTCTCAAAAATACCTTTCGGTTTGCCGAAGTAAATGCCGCCTGTGAGTTCGCGGATGACCATAATATCGACGCCTTCGACAACTTCCCGTTTCAAACTAGAAGCATTAACCAATTGCGGTAAAATAGTCGCCGGCCGCAAATTTGCAAACAATCCCAATCCGGCGCGCAGCCCTAATAATCCAGTTTCCGGGCGCTGTTCGCGGGGCAAATTATCCCACTTGTAACCGCCAATGGCTGCTAACAACACTGCATCGCAGTTGCGGCATTTTTCCAGTGTTTCTTCTGGCAGCGGATTGCCTGTTGCGTCAATAGCAGCGCCGCCCATTAAAGCTTCTTGAAATTCAAACCCGATGTCCAATTGTTGACCGACAAGTTTCAGGACATCTACCGCCACAGCGATAATTTCAGGGCCGATGCCGTCTCCTGGTAAAAGAGTGATGCGGTAGTTTTGAGTCATATCTACTAAGTTGAGAAATTTTTGCGAGCTTATCATTGTATCAGGACAAGTCAGCTAAAAATTCATTCTCGATCTCTTAGTCCGCAGAGGCAGACTTCGTTTGACTCTTAAGCGGTTTCAACCGCCGATTGATAAAGACGATAACTTAATCTATAACTAACAATAGTTCGATCGCACGCACGTACAAAAAAATCGGCAAGGAGTCGCGGAGTGGCAGAGGGCGAAGGCATACCAATATCAGCACAGATTGATTCTCGGGACTATTCTTGGGCCTTTTGGCCAGTCGTCCCCCTCTATCCCTACAGCAAGCGGCGCACCATCCGCAAGGAAATAGTCAAGGACACAATCTGGACTTTTGACCAGCTACAAGGCATTTTCTACGTTGTCGTCCCGATTCGGATGACAGTAATTAAATTAGAACCCGAAGGCCTTCTCGTCTACGCCCCCGTTGCACCGACTCCTGAGTGCATCCGCTTGGTAAAGGAGTTAGTAGCAGAGCACGGCGAGGTGAAGTACATCCTGCTGACAACGGTTTCAGGCATCGAGCACAAAGTTTTTGTCGGCCCCTTTGCGAGGAGTTTTCCCGAAGCGCAGGTGTTGGTCGCCCCGCAGCAGTGGAGTTTCCCGGTGAATTTGCCGCTGAGTTGGCTGGGTTTGCCCGCGAAACGCACCTCTGTACTGCCCTTTGACAGCAGCAACACGCCGTTAGCAGATCAATTTGACTGGGCAATTCTCGGCCCGCTGGACCTCGGTTTGGGCAGATTTGCAGAAGTTGCGTTATTTCACAGACGATCGCGCACGCTGATGTTAACAGATTCCATAGTTTCCATTCCCGAAAATCCGCCCGCGATCGTCCAACTCGATTCGTACCCGCTGCTGTTTCACGCCAAAGACAGCGCCTTGGACACGGTGGCAGACACCCACGAAAATCGGCGCAAAGGGTGGCAGAGAATCGCCTTATTTGCCATGTATTTTACGCCTAGCGTGCTGGAAGTGCCGCCGTGGTCGGAGGTATTTGCCAAAGCACGAGAAGCGCCAGAACGCTCTAGGAAAGCTTATTTCGGGTTATATCCGTTCAAGTGGAAAAAACATTGGGAGCGATCGTTTGAGGCTTTGCGGGGAGGAGGGCGGTTGTTTGTCGCGCCGATTTTGCAAACATTGATTCTCAACCGCGCGCCGAGGGAAACTCTCGATTGGGTGGATAAAGTGGCGAGTTGGGACTTTGAAAAAATTGTACCTTGTCACTTCGATGGTGCGATCGACTCCCGGCCGCGTGAATTTCGGCAAGCATTCTCGTTTCTGGAAAAACACTCGCCTGTTAATTCTTTACCCGAAGATGATTTTAAATTGCTCAGGCAGATTGATGCGGGTTTGAATAAAACTGGTTTGGTTCCGCCTGCGAAAGACAAGGTTTAATCTTACATCTTGCACCTTTGTTAAGAACAGGCAAGATGCCTGTTCCACAAAACTTAATTTTCTTGTGGAACGGGCATCTTGCCCGTTCCTAAACAGCTAATTGATAATAGTGCAACATCTCAGTTTAATCTTACATCTTCCACTCTTCTCAAGAACAGGCATCTTGCCTGTTCCACAAAGAATGAATTTCTTTATTGTGGAACGGGCATCTTGCCCGTTGCTAAACAGCTAATTGAGAATGGTGCAACATCTCAGTTCACTCAGATATCTGTAGGGACAGGGCATTGCCGTGCCCTTACCTTTCGCACTTAAACTCATCAAACTTCACCACTTCCGACTCTGGTTTCCGCGTATCAAAATAGTAGCTGCTAACCGTACCCTTCCCCGTATCAAAAATAGTAAAAGCCGTAATATCGTTACTCTCAATATACGGCAGCGGCCGCCCGTCTTCTCCCAACAAAGGCGCAACAGTCGGCACCACAGGTTCCAATCCGTTCGGGTCTCCAATTGCGCTGTAATCTTCCCGATATCCCGGCGGCACAAATCGGCGCTTTTCCCCCGCAAAAGCACCGTAACTGTTACCAACATTAGAAGTCTCCAAAAAGTGCATTCCGCTGGAACTTACAAACCGGTTCCACAAGTGCGAATGTCCGTAAAATACCAACTGCACCCCCGCTGTTTCTAGTAGTGGCACTACATCCCGAATCAGATAATCTTGCTGTTTCGGATACTCGTAACGCACCATTTTAATCTCGCCATTCTCAGCGCGATCGACTATTTGCACTGGATCGGTATAAGCAGGTACAATATTGTCACCCAGAGAATGCGGCGGGTGGTGAAACATCACAATTTTATATTTTGCCTGCTGGAATTCCGCACTCTTTAACTCTTGTTGCAACCAAGTATATTGAGCGCTGCCCTTGACAATCGGCTCAAAAATATGCTGTCCGTATCCCCATTTTTCGGGATTATTAAAATCTTCGTTTCGTTCCCGATACCTGCCTCTAGCAGCCGGATCTAAATTCGGAGTTCGCCAGATATTGGTAACATACAAAGTTACTAACCGCACGTCCCCAAAAGTCACAGCATAGTATTTTTTGCGCCCATAAAAGTTGAAAATTTCCTCATAGGTATCGCTATTAAAACTATTGTTTTTCCGCCAGATTTCCCGCACTGAAGGCTCATTGTTGGGATTCACAAATGCAGCTCGTTGAGCGTAGATTTTATCGGCAGCGGCGCGGGGAAAAGGATCGTTAAATTGGTCGCCGAGTGTGCTGTTGGTTGCAAACCTACCCATGATTTCGTGATTGCCAATCGCCGGAAATAAAGGCGCGTGTTGGATCAGTTCGCCGCCGCTGTAAACTGTTTTGATGCCGTTTTTGTCGAGTTCGGAAAATGCGCGACCTTGCATAGCTGGAAAGAAGGCGCGGCCTCGGTAGTCGTCGAACCATTCAGAAGCGCGATCGGGTATATTAATTAAATTTCCTGCCATAAAAACCGCGTCAACTCTCCCAATTGTTTCGGCTACTTTCTGGAGATTTGCTGCTGTCATAGGCATCAATTGATGGTCGGAAGTGAGGAGAATTTTGAGCGGCATTCCTGCTGCTGGTGTCGGAGAAAGAGTGAAAACCTTGCTGCTGACAGATGCGCCGTCTTCTCTTTCGCTGGTGACTCGATAAGGAATGCGAACACCGGGCTTTAAATTGGGGACTTCTGCTTCGTGCCGCCAGATGTCGCGGACAATTGGATTGCTGTCAATTATGCTTTGTTTGATTTCATCGGAAATGTGCGAGTCTTTGTCTTCGCGAGTGCGACTTAGCTTGGTAGTATTGGCGGCCGTAATTTCATTCAAATTTTCGCCGTAATCAACCGTGTTGCGAGTACCAGCAAACTCGGTAAACCAAACAACTCGTACAGAGTTTGCTGTTGGGATTTGCAGAAACGGATCGGTTAAAAGTTGAGGTTCGTTGAGGTAAGATTGCATCATGAAACCTAGCAAGAAAATAATCAAAATCAAAACAGCAAAAAACCAGGGAGTGCGGGGCAAATCTCTAAGATTTTCTAATTTATCAGGCAATGGTGTCAACATAAGTCATTAGCCATTAGTTGGTAGTGGCGGGTTTCACCAGCCAAATAGAACTCTCCACCCAAATACATATAAACTCGCCCCCGCAAACTTTAAATTTTAAACTACCAACCTTATCAAAAAGTTAAGAAATTAGTAAAATATCTCACATCTAACAAACTTAAACCATTTTTTCACATCTTCCGATCTCTCCATTCTCTTTCTCTGCGCCCTCTGCGGTTAATTTTTTTAAAAAATTTTTCTCAAAAATGATTGAGACTTGCGATATAACATTCTTAACACCCTTCCTTCAATCTAAAATCTAAAATCTAAAATCTAAAATCTCATGACCCGCCACCTTCTCAAGGCTAACTGCAAAACTGTACACTTGGGCGGTTTTTCTCCGAAGATCGAACCTGCTTTAAGGGTGGATTCGGGCGATCGCATCGATATCGAAACCTATTCAGGATATTATGTTGCTGACAAGGCGCCGCCGGAATTTCTGACGCCGGAATTTTTAGATATTTGTCAGAATTTGTCGAGCAACCGCAAAGTTGGCCCGGGGCCCCACTTGCTAACAGGCCCGATTTATGTTAATGATGCCGAACCGGGAGACGTTTTAGAAATTCACATTGAGGATGTTTACCCGAGTTTACCAGTAGGATTTAATGCAATTCGCGCCGGATGGGGAGCTTTGCCTGAGTATTTCCCCGAATCGAAATTGCGATTTATTCCGCTAGATTTAGAGCAAAAAATTGCTGAATTTCCCGCAGGTAGCGGCATTCGGATTCCCCTGCATCCTTTTTTTGGAATTATCGGCGTTGCCAATGCAGAAATCAACCGTTCTTCTATTCCTCCAGAGCGCTACGGCGGCAATATGGACAATCAGGAACTCCAAGCAGGAACGCGCTTATTTTTACCTATTTTTCTGCGCGGCGGTTTACTGTCCATCGGCGACGGACATTCGGCACAAGGAGACGGTGAAGTTGGCGGTACTGCAATTGAAACTTCGATGAACGGGACTATTCAAATTATCTTGCGCAAGGATTTATTTCTGATATTTCCGTTTGCTGAAACGCCCACTCATATTGTGATTATGGGATTTGGTAGAACATTAGATGAAGCGTTTGAGATGGCGGTAAAACAGACGGTTTATTGGCTCCAAAATTTTGCGGCTCTCAAAGAAGAAGATGCTTATGTTTTGTGTTCCATCGCGGTAAATTTTCGGATTACGCAGGCTGTCAACAATCCCCAAAAAGGAGTTCACGGAATGATGCCCAAGTGTATTTTGCCGGAGGTAAAAATTATTGGTCATCGAGTTTGAGGTAGTATGATAACACGCGATCGACAAAAAAATTAAGATCGCGATCGCACAATCTACACAAATTTGTCACTGCTGTGGCCGATCGGGATCGCCATGCTGTTGACAATTAAGCTTAAAATGAGATAAGTTACAATATCACCTAAATCGAACTCAACATGAAAAACCAGACTGACGATGTTGCCAAAAAAGATTTAGTCGATCGAGCTTTTGAGAGTGCAGAAATACCAGATCCGACAGCGTGGGTGCACGAACATTATTTTCTGGCTAATTTCGCCTATACTCTGGCCAACATTCAAGAACATTTGTCTGATGAGAGTTGCGAAATCGGCGAGAATGGCGAATCTGGCGAGGGGATCTTATCGATCGATGCCAAAATTAGAGATATGTTGAGAGCTACTTTTAGCGACGACGGCTGGCAGTATGTCGAAAGTTTATTGTGAGTTTGGTAAAATCGATAACAATTTGTACGTTCATAACTTTAGAGCGTCCATTCTACCAGTTTAAAAAAAGAATGTAACTGTAAGCCCGTGCTCGCAACCCTGATATCGTCACTCATTCCTAATTCTTCAATTCTTTAATCTAAAACCTCAAATAGTATCAGTTTCCTCCCCCAACATTGACTAGCAACTCAGAGGGCCGGGGTGCATTTCCACCACAATTTGACCCCGCCCAAAAACGGATACTTGCGAAGGAATCCTCTCGTCGTGGATAGCTCAATATTTTAGACTAAGGTTTAAGATTCCAAATTTACCTGTGGAATCAATCAAAAATTTCAAATTTTAAATTTCAAATCGACTGACGTATTGTGATGTATGATACTCTACGTCAACCCCAAATTACTGTCGCTAGGAATTTCGATCGATCGCACAAATTCCGCACTTTCTTCCGGCAAAGCAGTATTGATAAACATCCCGCTGCCCAACTCAAACCCAGCTTGCTTGGTGACTCTGGGAATAATTGCCATATACCAGTGAAAGTATTTTGTTGCCCGTTGGGCGATCGGCACCGATCGAATATTATAGTTGTAATCGGGATTGTTCAATCCGTAATAAAACTTAGCTAGTACAGTTTTAACAGTCTCAGCAAGATCCGTAATTTCCGCATCAGTAATCTCATCAAACGAAGAGGAATGCCGGCGCGGAAAAATCCAAGTGTGGAAGGGTGAAAGTGCAGCGTAAGGGATAAACGCCACAAAATGTTCACTCTCAAAAATTACTCTTTCTCCTGCCGCTAATTCATCTTCCAAAGTCCGGCAAAACAGACATTCTCCCGTGTCGTCAAAATATCTAATAGCTTCGTCGATGCGGCTGCGAAATTGACTCGGTACAACGGGCGTCGCTGCTATCTGCGAGTGGGGGTGTTCGAGAGAAGTTCCGGCAGTTTCACCGTGATTTTTGAAGATAATAATTGTTTCAATGTGGGGATTTTTTCTAATTTCTACATACCGCTGGCGGTATACTAAAAGTATGTTGGCAATTTCTTCAACCCTCAACAAAGCGGTCGTCAAATCGTGTCGCGGGTGTTCGACAATTACTTCGTGAACGCCGATTCCGGCCATTGTGCGGTGAATTCCCGATGATATCCTCATCCATTCTGCTGTCGGGGAGAGTGCGGGATATTTGTTGTAAATTGCCCGGACTTTCCAGCCAGTGCGATCGCCCAAACGGCAAGTTTCTAAGGTTCCGTCTTCTTCATTTCCCACGCAAAACGGGCAATCGGCACGGTGCGGTGGCACTACTGCTGTCCACTGTTTTTTGTTAGCGAATTGATCCGGTCTTGTCGCCCGTTCCGTGGCGATAATTACCCAATCTCTGGTAATTAGATTTTGTCTAAGTTCAGACATTTTCTTACCTTCAGTTTCCGGGTCAAATTGTCTCTTATTTTAGATACATAATTTGTGATTTGTCATCGTTTTTTGGTAAAACCTTAATAAATCTTGACTTTTAAATTGCCGGCTTGTAGTCTGCTAGATACCAGAATTATTCAATAATTCTGGTGTCTAAAGTGGGTAAAGCTAATAGCAGTTTGAAGAAGTGAAAAAGAATCGTAAAATCGCATCTCTTGTCGGGCTAAAACTGACACTATTTCCCGAGTTATTATGTCCGGTGAATGTTACCAAGCAGTTACCCAGAAAATATTTCCGAAAAAACAGTGTTGACATCAGTTCTGTTATTTGTTACTGGTTATTGGTTATTTGATGACTTCGGTCGGAGTTTGGGCGATGCCCTAGGGGATAGCTGCGCTTCACGGGCTTATTTGAAAAAACCAGGGTCGATTTATGTGAAAAGCAATATGAGAGAAATTATGTCGATTTCGGCAATAGAATGTCCGCCACTTTCAACTCAGGGTTGCACCTGTTCAATTGGGATTTGTGGAGATTGCAGCCAGAACTAAATCAGGTTGATTGTCTAGCCTTTAGTTTTACAGTTTCTCAAGAATCGACCAAAGTTATGAGCCGCTAAAGTTGTCTTGAAGGCGAAATCGGTGCCAGAGTCTGATAAAGTTCGCAGTCTTTGTATTATGAAGCGTCCTGCGAGGATGGCGACTGACTCTGGATTAAATTGGGACATTCCGGCCGCGAGCGCATCTGGATTGACATATCCCAAACCTTCTAAAAATTTGGGTAATAATCCCAGAAAAACTATATTTTTACCTGAACCGTTAGGGCCGCAAATCATGTAAATAATTGGCATAATAGTAATATTAATTTTCTAGCTTTTCTCTTAGTCCCCCTCGGCTGGGACGATAGTTTGTGTAGGATTGGTTTCAACCGCCCAATACTCAAAGGGATAACTAACTATTCCTTCCCTCCCCATGACATCTGAACCCAGCGGCGGAATAGTTCGACAGTAATACTGTAGCAACCATCACTTTCTCGAACCACATCGTGGCGATCGAGAGTTTTTAGTGCTTCCTGTAAACTTGTCTCATCCATCCCTGTTTCTTGACTCAGCCTGTCGAGATTCATTCCTTCTAAGTGAGGTGCTAAGGCTTTTAAAATCTCCTGTAGTCCCGATGCGCCTTGCGCTGCTTGACCCCAAACTCCTGTAAAATAGTAGCGACCTCTGCTGAAGAATTCCGGGTCATCGATGACAGTTGCTACGTCTTCTAGTGTAAACATTGGATCGCGGGGGCGTCCGATTTCAAATACTTGGTCGTTGTAGAGGCGGACTAACAGAAATCCTACCAATTGCGTGAGATAGGGTTGACCGTGAGTTAGTTCATAAATGCGATCGAGGGCTTCTGGTTTGTAGTCGAGGAGAAAATCATCATCGGGATTGGCTAAAACTTGGCGAGTTGCACCTAGACTCAGGAAACCTACTCGGATGGGGATAATGCTAGCAAAAAAAGGATTGAAATAATCCTGGGTCATTTCATCCAAGGTGTGCAATCCGGCAAAAGCAAAGGCTACTTTAGAACTCATTTGTACCATCCCTCGCAAAAAACCGATAAAATCTTGATTGATGTTTCCAGCGTCTATCAATTCTTCTATTTTTTCAAACTCGTCTAAAGCAACGATCAATCCACTTTCTACATTTGCTATTACTTGTTCGATGTAGCGTCCAAAAGTGAGATAGGGTAAATCCAGTAAATCGCGATCGGCAGGAGGTGCAATCTTGACTGTTTTGGCAATGGCATCGGTGATGAAGATTAGCAGTTCGCCGACTCCTTGAGAGCAATCTCCTACCCGCAGCAAATTCACATAAGCTACCTGTACTTTTGAGCCTAAGCAGTTGCTAGCATTCAACAAAATCGAAGTTTTTCCCATCCGCCGATGACCGTAGAGAGCCACAGATTGAAGGTGATTGCCTTTTACCCACAACTCCTCTAGCTGTCTGATGATGTCTTCGCGGCCGACAAATAGATTGCCTTGGACTGGATCGCCAATTACATAGGGAATACGGACAGGTTGAGTAATCGAAATATCTCCGATTTTACCTGTCAATGGTAGTAATATGTCTATCCATTGTATGACAGTTTTAATAATTAAAATTCGTTCGGCTTGTGGTATAATATCTGCATTCTTGAGGGTAGTTGCAATCTCACCTAATGCTCGGTTGAGTGCAAAGGAACGGCCAGAACGAGATACGCTATTCTGGACGACTTGAACATCGGCAATTACCCGCCGTAGAGAGGCAATTGCTTCCCAAGTAGTCTTGCGTAGCAGAGGTGGATTTGGGGAAGCAGGCAGATTCAGGGAAGCAATCTCGGCTAGTTCTGCTGTTTGGTGAAAACCTGTGAGAATTTGCGCTAAGGTGAACATCTCCTCTCCATAAACCAGATCTCGCACTACAGCGAAAGCCTCTATAGCTTTGTCTGGTTTTTGCTCGTGGAGATACCAGAAACCAGCAGCAGAGGCACGGGCAGGAGTATCTAAACGAATTTCTGTTTGAAAAAGAGCTTTAATTTGTTCTTCTTGCCAACGTGTGATGGTAAAAAAACCTGCTACTGCTTCTGACTTCATTACTTCACTGAGAGAAGCTGAGGCAAAACGCACTAACTCGTAATCATAAGGATCTTCTGATAATTGAGCGACACGATCGATAAGTTGTTCTTTTGGCGTCTCTGCTAGCACGCTATTTACAGCTTTAACAACAGGGATAAACTGAAGGGTAAATCGTAGAAATTGGTTAATGTTGTGCAATCCTATTTCCCAATCCCGCCTCAGCCAATTAGCTATTTGAGAAGACAGGAAGGGAAGGGGAAGTGGTGTAATGTGAGGAAATTGTCTATTTTGCTGTTGAGGCTGGAGTAAGGTAAACGGTACAGCGAAAAGCCAATTTTCAGGACGTGCGAACGCCACGCCGAACGCCACGCCGAACGCCACGCCGAACGCCACGCCCGCCACGCCGAACGCCACGCCGAACGCCACGCCGGACGCCACGCCGGACGCCACGCCGAACGCCACGCCGAACGCCACGCCGAACGCCACGCCGAACGCCACGCCGGACGCCACGCCGAACGCCACGCCGGACGCCACGCCGAACGCCACGCCGAACGCCACGCCGAACGCCACGCCGAACGCCACGCCCAACCAATCGATAGAAATGCCTATTTCCTCGAAAAGTCTACTCAAGCCTACGGGGATAACAATGATTAACATCAAGGCTTGTAGAATTAACTGACGCTGGACGGAATTTTGACGCAACCACTCCCACTTTTCTCGCCAGGTTTTGGCGTCTTTTAAATTAGATTCACCCCCAAAAGTAGACTCATACCACCGCACAGCTTGAGGAAACAAAAACACCCAATATAACAATCGCAGGTAATCTAAAGGATTCCACAAAGAAAGAGGACGCTTCAGTTTGGGAGCTAAATCTAACCGCGGAACAGGACGATCGTTTTGACTCATAAATAGGTGGGAATGAATAAACAGGACTTACGCACGGGTGGTGAGAAACCGGGTTTTTTACCGAATCTGCGATGCTCTAACGAAATATTTTCGTAAAAAACCCGGTTTCTGGGCCCCGATGTGTAAGTCCTAGTTGATATAACGGGCATAAGTTTGATAGCACAACTGCATCAATTTCTGAGGATAGCCGCCACTTTCAGCAATTAACCCCGCAATTTCTTCCTCAGTAAAATTCACGGGCTGAGCAACAGGTGTTAACCAGGAAGCCTGGAGGCGACTAGCAATAAATTCACGGCTGATTTTTTCATCCCATTGCTTCAGATTTTCCTCAATGCAAATCCCTTTAAAAGGAGATGTCATATTTTTGTCTTGACTGTCAGGAAACAGCGTATCAAGAGAGGTGCAGGCGGCGACAACTAGACGCAAAGGTGCGTTATTTCCCTCCGCCAAACCCCGCAATTGGCCGCGTACTTGGTTAGTAAATCCATCCCAGGTCATTTTCTCGACTTCATCTAAAAGCAACAGCAATCGGTGCGATTCTAAAGCCCGTTCTAGTAAATATCCCTTCACTGTTTCGATACCCGCTTTGTGGCACAAAGCGCCGTAAAAGTCATTTTCATCGCAAACATTTTTTAAATCGAGGTAAATGGGTTGGCGCAGATGATGAAGTTGATTTGGTGCTTCTCGGTAAATGGCTTGTAGCACAGAACTTTTGCCGATCGCTCTTTCACCAATGATTGCTACGCTACTGCCACAATTCAGCGTCTGGAACACCCACCGAATTTCCCTTTCTCTGCCAAAGAAAAATCGCGGATCGTCTATCTTGCCATGCTGGGGAATAAAGGGATTATTATGGTTGATATTTAGCTGTTCTAATTCTGCTATTGGATTGTCATTTGGTAAGGATGTTTGGGGCGATGTAGTTGTATTAAGCTTTTTAATTTCTTGCCAATCCAATCCTAAAGCCTTGCAAATTCCAACAAAATACTGGCGTTTGACTCTGTTGCCGGTGAAAAAATTATTAACTGTTTGAAGACTGATGCTTTTCTGGAGAGTTTTGCCTTCCACCACGACGTAATCGGCTAAGTCTTCGCGACTCCAGCTTTTGCCTGTGAGAGCAATTGTTGCTTTTGCGATTCCGGCCTTAGATGCTGTGAGCGTTGGTTGTGGCATACCTAAATTACAGACCTTTTAAGTATTATAGCGAGCGATCGCCAACCAAACGCATCCTAAACGCATATCAAACTCATAGTATTTGAAACCCATACACACCTTGGTTTTCAAGGTTTTGCCCTTTATGATTAAAACATCACCAATCAAAAGGTAGCAATTATGAAAGCTCAACCAAATATGACATCTGCTAAACTCAAATCTACTAAAATGACTCATAAAAACACTTCTCCTCAATCTCTCTCTCCTTTCGAGTACGTCTTCGCAACTGTTGTCTGTATTACCTTTTTTTCGGGAGGGATGTCTTTTTGGATTAGTACAGAAGTTCAGCTATCTCCCCAACGAGAACGCATTTTCGAGAATTGCAATCGCACTTGGAATATGGGTGTGGGTGCGATTTTCGGAATTTTAGGTAGTAAGGTAGTTCAAGATGATGATGATGATGATAATGAGTAATCTCTGATAGTTTATTTGCAAAAAGGCGATCGCCCGACCTGTCCAAAAGTGCGATCGCTCTTTCAAAAACCCTAACTCCTGCTCAGACATTTGACGTGCTACACTCAGAGTATCGTCACAGCCACAAACAGAATGCAAACTATTTCCATCACAATTCCAGACGATCGCCTGCACAAGCTCCAAGAAATCGCCAACCGCCTCGGCGTTTCCCTAGAAGCATTACTGCTTGCCGGCGCTGAAAACTTGCTCGCACCACCAGAAACATCCTTCCAAAATGCTATGGAATACCTCCTCAAAAAGAATGCTGAACTTTACCAAAAGCTCGCGTAATGCGCTATCTAACTTTAACAGAAGTCTTAGAACTTTATCGGCGCATTATTGAGCAGTCTGGCTGCGCTGTCATATTGTTCCTAATTCTATTTGAGAAATTCGGGCTCTGAAAACTAAACTGTATTATGCCACAGTACCATCGCCCTTCATCTCCAAAACTCCGTGAAGCGTAGCTATACCGTAGGGAATCGCCCTTAATTTCACTTCCCTTAGTTACAAAACAAACTCGGCTCTACATGAAAAAAACTTCCCAGAATCAATGCCAGCTCTTTACCAATATCTCGCTCGCCGTTAACCACTTCATACACTCTTTTTTCAGAGCCAATCACTCCCACCAAATCCGCAGGCTGTAACTCTCTTTGTTCTATCAAAAACAGCAATATTGAATGAGGCGTTGCTGTGAGTCCTGGTGCATAGTATTCTTGCTCAAATTTTTCAATTAATGCAATTAGCAATTCATATAACTCGTCTTCTTCAGGAGTGCGATCGCCCCGGTGCATTAACTCTTCCACCATAGCCAGAGCCTTCTCATTATCCGCTTCATTTCTAATGATTTTAGGTTGATACAGAGACAATAACTCTTTGTATTTATCTGGATTAAAAGTAAGGGTCATTTTTCCATTTCTCCTTATCATACTCAGCATGGGTGAGAATATATTTGATATAAATTAATTGGCTTTCATAATCCATACTAACGATTAATCGATAATTATTACCTTTGATATTAAAAACTGTAAACCCTCCAACAGCTTCGGCTTTAGGAAAAACAGATTGTACCTCAATTAAGTTAGACCATTTAGCCTTGCTAGCAATTTTAAACCAGTTATCCAAAGCTTCCCCGCAATCAGCATGAGTTTGGCTGTATTCACGCACCCGTTTGTAGCTGATTATGTGCATCTACTATACGCAATTTAAACTAAATTTTAGTTTAGCTCAAGCAATTTCTTTGGGCAAGAGCGATCGCCCTTAATCTGCAAAAGGTAGAATAGGCCGGAAAGCCTGTTCCTAGAACCCCATTTGTGGAACAGACCGGAAAGCCTGTTCCTAGAACCGACAAAAAAACAGACTCTTTGTGGAACAGACCGGAAAGCCTGTTCCTGACAAAAAGCCACACACATTACGAATCCCGATCGAGCTTCAGCACAGCCATAAAAGCCTCTTGCGGCACATCCACAGTACCCACAGACTTCATCCGCTTCTTACCCTTCGCCTGCTTTTGCAGCAACTTTTTCTTCCGCGAAATATCACCGCCGTAACACTTCGCCAACACATCTTTCCGCAAAGCTGGAATGTGTTCCGAAGCAATCACCTTAGCGCCAATTGTCGCTTGAATCGGCACCTTAAACTGGTGTCGGGGAATCAACTCCTTGAGTTTTTCCGTCAACCCGCGGCCCACATTATAAGCCTTATCGCGGTGTACGATCATCGCCAAAGCGTCAACCGGATCGCCATTAATTAAAATGTCCAATTTCACCAACGGATTTTCGCGGTAGCCAATTATGTGATACTCCATGCTCGCATAACCGCGCGATCGCGATTTCATCTGGTCAAAAAAGTCCGTCACCACCTCCGCCAAAGGCAACTCGTAAACTAGCGTAGTTCTGCCTTGACTCAGATACTTCATATCCATAAAAATGCCCCGCCGACTTTGAGACAGTTCCATCAGCGCCCCCACATAAGTTTCCGGCGACAGCATTTCTACCCGCACATAAGGTTCCTCAATTTTCTCCCGATACTGAGGATCTGGCAAGTGGCTGGGATTATCAATTGTTAAGAGTTCTCCTTTAATTGTTGTGACTTGATAAACCACAGAAGGAGCCGTAACAATTAAATCCAAATTGTATTCTCTCTCCAGTCGTTCTTGCACAATTTCCATGTGCAGCAAACCCAAGAAACCGCAGCGGAAACCAAATCCCATCGCACTCGAAGTTTCCGGTTCGTAAGAAAGCGCCGCATCGTTGAGTTCGAGTTTTTCTAAAGCTTCCCGCAAATCTGGAAATTGGTCAGCATCGATCGGGAACAAGCCGCAAAAAACCATCGGTTTTGCCTCTGTATAACCCGGCCAAGGCTCCGATGCAGGCTTTTTGACCAAAGTAATCGTATCGCCGACGCGAGCATCAGCTACCGCTTTAATTGCCGCGCCCAGATAACCCACTTCCCCCGCGTGCAGTTCGTCTACTTGAACTTGAGTCGGTGAAAGGATGCCCAATTCATCGATGACATATTCCTTACCCGAAACCATCAATAAAACTCGATCGCCCTTTTTGACACTTCCGTCCATCACCCGGAAATACACAATTACCCCGCGATAAGCGTCGTAATAACTGTCAAAAATTAGCGCCCGCAGCGGTTTGTCAACAGTATCCTGCGGTGGCGGCACCAATTCGACGATCGACTCCAAAATCTCATTTATACCAATTCCTTCCTTAGCCGAAGCCTCAATCGCCCCGCTACAGTCCAGACCGATAATTTCTTCAATTTCCCCTTTTACCCGTTCCGGTTCTGCCCCCGGCAGGTCAATTTTATTTAAAACAGGAATAATTTCCAAATTGTTTCCCAAGGCAAGGTAGACATTTGCCAGGGTTTGTGCTTCCACGCCTTGAGATGCGTCTACCACCAGCAGCGCCCCTTCGCAAGCAGCGAGCGATCGCGACACCTCGTAAGAAAAGTCCACGTGTCCGGGAGTGTCGATCAGATTGAGTACGTACTCCTGACCGTCCTTGGCAGTGTAATTCATCCGAGCCGCCTGCAGCTTAATCGTAATGCCGCGTTCGCGCTCGATATCCATATTGTCTAAAAACTGCTCCTTCATCTCCCGTGGCTGCACAGTCCCAGTCGCCTGCAACAGGCGATCGGCCAAGGTGGATTTTCCGTGGTCGATGTGAGCAATAATCGAAAAATTGCGAATGCGAGATACAGGGACGTTAGTCATGTTTTTTGTCAAAGAGCTAATCGGCAAAGGATACTTTTTGTTGTATGATTACACAAGCAAGAGTAGAGTGCTTACTTCCACCTCTTACTGGGATTGAGATCAAACCACAACTGAGGCAAACCTCAAGAGTATCAGTTATTACCCTTTCAAGTGTCCGACCGAGCCCGGACACCCAAAAGGAAAAAACTTTTCTCTCTCTCATTGTACAGAAAGCGGTTAAGCGGTTGAGGAAAGGTTGGGTGCAAATCAGGGACTTCAAATATCTAGTCCAGTCGGTTGTCATCAAAAGAATTGAAACTTAAGAATTAAAACTAGGATTTTTTAACTATGAGCGAATCAAGAATACCATCCCACAGTTCCTCAGAAAAAGTCGAACTGTCCATCCATATCGATCCTGAACTGCTAGACCAAATTAAGCACTTGACGAATGACCCCAGCAAAGTCATTGAAACAGCAATCAAGCAGTGGCTCAGAGGCGAGCGCCGCGAAGACGAGCTGGCTCTGAATTTGCGCCGCAACCCGCCAGTCCCGCCGCGCGGCGAGTGGAACGACTGAGCTTCTCTTGCCCCAGACGGCACGCGCAAATCTGCGGGCTGTAAAATTTAGATCGCGTCGGCGATCTCCGGCAGATTTCGCGGCGAAAGCTACAGGTTGTTCGGAGCGAACTGCGCTAACTCACAACCTCGTAACTCTTCAAGGTGACGTAAAAAATGCGCGATCCAGTCCCAGACTTGAGTTGTTCGCAGCCTTAGATTTTGGCGTAATTTTCAAACTCGATCGTTAATCGGTGCAGATTCCTAATTCCTAAATCTTAATTGTTATTTTTAAATTACCCAAAACGGCTGACAACAAAGAGTTTTGAGCTTTGAGTTAAGTTCAGAATTAAATAATTAATTCTTTTTGAGTTCATTGATTGCTAAAAAATCAATGGTAGAAGCATAAAAATGTTGCGATTTGTGAGTTTTGATAGGTTAATTTTTCATTAAAAAGTCAACAACTTTTTAGTGGATTAATAACTCACAACTTAACGGTCGAAGCCCCAAACAATTTGGAGTCGTGAGTTTTTAATTAAAAAATCACGACTCCAAAATCAGAACTACTTTCATCCTCTACTCTGATGGACTCTAACACAGATTTCCGGCGATCGAGCCTCGCCTCTACAGCCTTTTTTCAAGAGTTAGGGGCAGAATTAGTATTTACCCAAGACGCCTCTGGTCGATATCTATCTTTTTACTGGCAAAAAGCCGAGCAGTACAACCTCACAGCAGAACAAATTGTCGATCGCCCCCTCAGCGAAACCCTGCAACCCATCGCCCCTGAGCCTTATCTCGATATCCTGCAGCGGGCGCTCGAAACCCTCGTACCGCAACGCTTCAGCTATCCATTTTCCCACGCCGGACAATATTTTCTCTTCGATTTGACACTCACTCCGGCGATCGACTCAAACGGCAAAGCTGCAAAAGTCTTAGTTATGGGAAGGCTGCTGTCTGACAAACCCACAGACAGACCGCCAGATTCACCAGAATTCATGCTCTATCGAGCTTTGCCATCCCCCTCGGACGCCCACCAACAAATGATGCTTTCCGCGAGCCGCATCCCCGGTCGATCGCTCCCTCCGTACTCGGAAATCGACCGCAAAACCATCTCCCAAATCGCTCAAAACCTGCATAAAACCCTCGACCTAGAGACAATTTGGCAGCAAACTGTTAACAGTTTGGGTCAAGTCTTGAACGCGAGTCGCTGCATCATCTGTTCCTACACAAAAGATAGCGAAAATCTCGAATCATCCCCGTTCCTAGCCTCGGAAAATCAACAAAATTATTCAGCCGCAGCAGCCGAATTACAACACTCAATTGCCAGCGACCGCTCGCCCCCGCTTTCCCCAGCTCAAATCGAAAATCTCCAATCGAAAACTTTTAAAGTAGTAGCTGAGTACCGCCAAGAACCTTACTCTTCTATGCTGGGATTAGAACTGCGCGCAGCGGAACAGCAGGGGTGGATTCAAACTTTAGCCACCCTAAAACCAGTAGCAGTAGATTACGCCTCCCCCCTCGCCGATCCCTTCCACCGTCATTCCGTGCTCGTAGCAGCTACTTCCCATGAAGACCAACCCAATGCACTGATATGTTTGCACCGCTGCGGCAGTTCCCCGAAATGGAGTCCTGTCGAACTCGAATTCGCCCGCGAGTTAGTCGCTCAAGTCGGCAGTGCGATCGCCCACGCTACACTTTACCAAGAATTAGAACAGGCCCGCGCCGAAGCCGTAGCTCTTTCCCAACTTAAAAGTCAATTTCTTGCCAATACTTCTCACGAACTCCGCACCCCCCTCAACGGCATCCTCGGTTTCCTGAAACTGCTTGTGGACGGCATGGCAGATGACCCCGAAGAAGCGCACCAATTTATCGAAGAAGCTTACCGCTCGGCAGTACATTTGTTCAATGTTATTAACGATATTTTGGATGTCGCTAAAATCGAAGCTGGCAAAATGGAGTTAGACCTCGCTCCCGTCCAACTCGGCGAACTCTTGCAACAAGTTGAGAATTTCACACGGGTTCAAGTCGAGCAAAAGCGATTGCAATTTCAAATCCAAAAACCCGCTGTGGAAGACGAGATTATTGTATATGGCAACTACCAACGCCTGCTTCAAGTAATCTTGAACCTCACGGGCAATGCAATTAAATTTACCGGGGAAGGGGGAATTCGCATCAGTGCCGAAGTTATTAAGAAAAAGGTGACTGTTGACAACCAGCAGTTCCCCGGAATGGTAAAAATTCGAGTCGCTGATACTGGCATTGGGGTTTCTCTCGACAAGCAAGATAAATTATTTGAGTCGTTTTTTCAGGTGGACGGCGATCGTACCAGGCAATACGGCGGCACCGGTTTGGGATTGGCCATTTCTCAAAAACTGGTAGAAGCAATGGGGGGTACAGTAAATTTTTACAGTATGGGGGAAGGACTGGGATCGACTGTTACTTTTACTGTCCCGCTTTATCAAGAACCACTATTGAAAAATTAATCACTTGTAATCAATCATCGGTAATTTATC
This sequence comes from Microcoleus sp. Pol7_A1, assembly GCF_036701085.1. Classification (NCBI taxonomy): domain Bacteria; kingdom Bacillati; phylum Cyanobacteriota; class Cyanophyceae; order Oscillatoriales; family Microcoleaceae; genus Microcoleus; species Microcoleus sp. Pol7_A1. The sequence continues at coordinate 21,177 of NZ_JAUBQD010000059.1, read as the reverse complement.
GTCGGAACTTTGAAGTAATCAGGAATCAGCAAGAGGGAATTAGGAATCAGGAATCAGGAAAAAAACAGCTATACCAGTTCTCAACTTTCGTGCGTTACTCGCCAGCTTTCTTACCAATTAGCAATTAGCAATTAGCAATTACCCAACTGTACCTCACTCACTTAAAAATTGCCTGAAGAATTGCTAGATTCGCGTATCCGCGAGTTCCATTTCGTGCATAAAGGTCATCGATAATTGGTAATTATCCTACCCAAACAGTTCGATCGCCAGTGTATCAATTTTAACTTTTCTCCGTCGCCAAGCTCCCTCCTTGGGATGCTGGAAATCAGATCGATCGCCCCCGCCGCTTCCGGGATCTACCCAGAATTCGCATCAATGGAATCCGGGGGTACGGATAACAAAGCCGATCTTTATCTGTCGGCTGGCAGCTAACACCTCCGAGTAAACCCCCGTAAACCGCCAACTTTACAAGAACTTAATCCCAGCTTTTATCACTGATTCAGCTTCTCAAACGCCTAAAGTAAAGGATTATTTAGAATACTGGATACTCTCTGTTCTCTGTAAAAACCATAAAGATCTTGTAAAGACACCGAAACTACTTAGTAATGTTTGACGGCGTGTGGCAAGATTTAAGTATAATTACGTAATTCCTAAATCGGACAGCGACAGGCTGGTAAATTCGGTAAATTCCTGCTCTGTTGGCCCAGTGGTACACTTTTGCCAGTGTAGTAGAACAAGGGTTGCTATGAATCAGCAAATATCAGCTCAATCGCAAAAACTTTTACTCCAAATTGGCAGAAAGATTCGTCGAACCTTGGATCTTGATACCATCTGGCAGCAAACAGTTAACAGTCTGGGAGAAACACTAGGCGTCAGCCGCTGCATCATTTGTCCTTATGAAAGTTCTAGCCGGCAAGTCAAAGTAGCTGCTGAATACTGCCAAGAACCATTTTTACCCATGCTGGGAATGGAAATCTCGCTCACAGCAACACCTCATTTCATTCAAGCTCTAGCCACCCTCGAACCGGTGGTAGTAGAGTCCTTTGCAGCCAATGAACCTTTTGGGCCGCAGTCGCTGCTAGTGCTGGCTACCGCTTATCAAGACCAACCTAACGGCATAATTAGCTTGCATCGGTGCCAGGGCCGATCGTCGCGGAAGGGTAAGACCGATCGACCTTGGACTCAAGGCCAAATCGAATTTGCACAAGAACTTGCCGATCAAGTAGGAAGTGCGATCGCCCTCGCCACCCTCTACCAAGAGCGCAGCAAGCGAGTACAAGGACTATCCCAGCTCAAAAAGCAATTTTTGTTGAAGGCGTCCCACGAGCTGCGCACTCCCCTAAATCACATCATCGGCTATCTACAACTAACCATAGACGATCAAGCTGACGATCCGATCGAGGAGAGAGATTTTATCCAAGAAGCTCACCGTTCCGCTATCCACCTTTCTAAGGTAATTTCCAATATCTTAGATTACATTGAGTTAAGTGAATCTTGCCAGACTCACGGAGAGTTAGCCGCTTTCAGGAGCCAGGAGGAATCTGGGAACGAGTAAAGATTCGAGCGGCGTATTCAAAAACTCGAATATTTACCGTGCAGACAAGTCTTCCGCCTGATAAATCGGACACTTTATCGATAGATTCCTTCAATAAATTCCGTAGCTGGTTAATCTATTATTTTTATGTAATTAGAGTTTTATACAGCGCAGAAGACCAACTACTACACCTAGCAGCCTGGTGTATTTATCATATTATGTCCGCTCGATCGACTGCCATCAAATAGGTTATTTTACCGGAAATTATATCGCCAGCAAAAGATTGCAGTTTCACACTTTCCATGCTCTTAACTTGTGCTTGATAAGATTAGCGTTCGCCATTTTTTGTCTTGGTTTTTGGAGGGCTGACATAGCGCGCCCAAAAAGGTTCCTCGATATCATTCATCGCTGCTAATTTTTGGCGCTCTTCCTCTATGCGCTTGCGTTCTGAAAGATCGGAAAATATGTTGATACTGCCGACAGTCTGGCCGCCTGGCTCTCGCACGGGAGCAGTCCAAAGCCAAACATCGATCGAGCTACCATCTTTTTTCAACAAAGATACTTCCAAACCGTTTTGCGGTTGGCCATTAGACGCAGACTTCAGCAGCGCGTAATAATCTTGCTTTTGCCCTCTAGGAATATTCGGTAAAGGTTTCCCTAAAACCTCAGCCGCAGTCCAGCCAAAAAAATTTTCGGCGGCGCGGTTCCAAACAACGGTATTGCCGTCATTGCTGGTACAGTTAATCGCCAGCGGCGCCGATGCTATCTGCGCTTGCAAAACTTGGTTAACGAGTTGCAGTTTCAATTCTACTTGCTTGCGATCGGTAATTTCCTGACAAGCGCCCCACAAACGGACAACCCGTTCAGCAGTTTTGTCCCACACAACTTGCCAGTAGTCCCGCAACCAGCGCACCTCGCCTTTTTGATTAATAATGCGATACTCGTTGGCTCCCGTGCGGCTGAAACTACAGCATTCTAATTGTTTAATTAATATTTCCCGGTCGTCGGGATGAACGATCTCGGAGTTCCACCAACCAAACGATTCTAATTCTTCAGGAACGAGACCAGCGCAGCGCTCAAAAGCTTCTGTCGCCCACTCGCAGGCGAACTTGCCGTCTGGCAGTGCCTTAAAAGAATAGGCAAAATCCGAAGTAATTTGCGACATAACTCTGTAGTGCAGTTCCGACTCCCGGACTGCCATTTCTGCTTGCTTGCGTTCCCCTATTTGCCGCGAATTAATTATAACTCCCTGCACGCTAGAATCGGAAACCAAACTGTTACCTATCGACTCGATGTAGAGCCAATAACCGTCAGCGTGGCGTATCCGATATTCGATCGGTCCAGCAATTGCGGGAGCTTCTAACAAATTGCCAAAATACGCCTGCCAAGCCAGTAAATCGTCTGGATGGATTAACTCGCCGTGAAAATTGCCAATTCTTTCTTCTAGGTTGTAACCCACAAGCCGCTGTAAAGCTCCGCTGTGGTATCGAACTCGCCCGTCGGAGCCGACAATACTAATTAGATCCGGAGAATTGCGCAGCAGAGCTTGCAGTTTTGCTTCGCTTTTAATTAATCCTTGATTGTCCCTGCGGAGCTGGCTGATTTGTTTTGCCAACTGTTCCTGTAGCTGTCTGATTTGCGATGCTTGCTGGGCGACAGTGCGTTCCAATAGGCGATTATTTTTTTCAATTTCAACCAGCTTTGCTTCGTTATATCTCGCGCTTTCAAACAGGCTGCTGGCTGCTATTTCCTGCAATGAATTTGATAATTTTTCCAGAGTTTTTGTTAAAATTGCCTGTTGCTGTGGTGGCAATTCGCTAGCTTGTTTCTGCAATGTTTCTAAATGTTTGTAGACTGTTTCTAGCATTTTATTAATGGGGGAATCTGAGAGTTGCCACAGGTGCAACCCCTAAAAAGCGGACACAAGTTTTTTCAAAATAACCGATAACTAAGATTGCTGTCTGGCGATCGACCGATCGCGATCTCAATAACCAGGCATTTTGTGACTTTATTTTCAGATCATAGCAACCGATAGAAAAAGTAAATTCTTGTTGCGATCGAATTACCTGCCCAGCAGCACCCCCAAGAAGTGCTCGCCAGGAGTGCGGGTAACTCCCCTATCCAGTGAATGTGGGGGTTCTCGCGGTTAAGCTAAACTAGATGGGTGTCAAGAGAAAGAGGGATTTATGACAGAGCAAGCCAACGCTCGCGATTTGTTTCGCGCTGCTTACGAACACCGCTACACCTGGGATGCTAATTTTCCCGGTTACAGTGCCGATATTGAACTCAAACAGGGCGAGGAAGTATACACGGGTCATGTTTCCATCAAACCCGACATGAGCGTGGAAGTCAGCGGCATTGAAGACGAGGAAGTGCAGCAAAGCGTCTACACCCAAATGCGCGATATTGTCACCCACCGCAAACGCTCGACATTTGAAAAATCTCACGGCAAAAATAGCTTCACCTTGGGCGAGAAAGACAGCACCGACGCTGTGGATATTTTAGTGCAAGGCGACTCAATGGGTTCTAACTATAAAATTCGAGGTCTTTCAATTTGTCAAGTCAGCCGGGTGATGGGCCGCATGGCTTTCGTAATTGACACGCACAAAAGCTTAGAAACACCCGAAGGTTCTTTGGCGACTCACTACGATGCCGTTTTCCGCAACCCCCAAACAGACGAAATCATCAGAGAACTCGAATTTGAAGATACCTTTGACAAGATAGGCGACTATTATGTCATGACAAAGCAAGTAGTTCGATCGAAAGAAAAAGGTCAACTGACAACAACCGAGTTCAACTACTCCAACGTCAAACTGCTAGAACCAGCAGTAGTGTAGCGCGATCGAAAACCCAATTTATTAAATAAAACGGGTTTTTTTGGTTAACCTATCAGAATCAACTTGATTTGGCAGCAAGTAACGCTACGATCGAACCAGAGACCGAATTCAGATCTAGCATCAGCGTGACAGAAACCGGGTTTCTTGCAGCCAGCTCACCTGAGTGCGCAAGTCTTTTGTCAAGAAACCCGGTTGCTTAAATCCTGCGCGGTTGAGAATGCTGCCCTTGAGTCAAATCGAACAAAATCAACTGCAAGAAATCATCACAGAGGCGAAATATGACACTAGCACTAACGAAAGATAACGTCGAAACAGTTCTCGATGAAATGCGTCCCTACCTGATATCAGATGGCGGCAACGTCGAGCTCGTAGAAATCGACGGCCCAGTCGTACACCTGAGACTGCAAGGAGCTTGCGGCTCTTGCCCCAGTTCCACAATGACTCTGAGAATGGGCATTGAACGCCGCCTGCGCGAGGCCATCCCAGAAATTGCCGAAGTCGAACAGGTAATGTAATTAGTCAGTTGGTAATTGGCAGTTGGCAGTTGACGGTTGACAGTTGACTGTTACCAATTACCAGTTGACTGTTACCAATTACCAAATTCAATTACCAATTACCAAATTCAATTACCAATTACCAATTACCAATTACCAATTACCAATTACCAATTACACAATTCAATGTCTCACCCTCTTTATGTAGCCTTCATTTGGCACCAACACCAACCGCTGTACAAATCCCGAGTATCAGCTAGCACAGCAGCAGCTCAGTACCGACTGCCTTGGGTGCGCTTGCACGGAGTCAAAGACTACTTAGATTTAGTTCTCCTTCTGGCAAAATATCCCAAACTGCATCAAACGGTAAACCTGGTTCCATCCTTGATTTTGCAGATAGAAGACTGCATCGCAGACAGAGCATTAGACCCTTACTTGACGGTGACATTAAAGTCAGCAGAAATTTTAACCCTCCCAGAACAAGAGTTCATTTTAGAACACTTTTTTGACGCCAATTACCACACTCTGATTCAGCCGCATCCCCGCTACGCTCAACTCTACACTCAGCGGCAGGAAAAAGGCATTCAGTGGTGTTTGACAAACTGGAAATTGCAGGATTTTAGCGACTTGCTGGCGTGGCACAATTTAGCTTGGATTGACCCGATGTTTTGGGACGACCCCGAGATTGCAGGGTGGCTGAAACAAGGACAAAATTTTAGTTTGACCGACAGAAAAAACATCTACTCAAAACAAAAAGAAATCCTCGCTCGCATCATTCCCCAGCACCGTAAAATGCAAGCTGAGGGACAGTTGGAAGTCTCCACAACCCCCTACACGCACCCGATTTTACCGCTGCTTGCCGACACCAACGGCGGCCGCATAGCCATTCCAAACATGACGCTGCCACAACATCGGTTTCAGTGGGAAGAAGATATTCCCCGACACCTGAGAAAAGCCTGGGAAATGTATGAAGACCGGTTTGATTGCCAACCGCGCGGTTTGTGGCCGTCGGAACAAGCAGTCAGCCCGGAAATTTTGCCCTACATTGCCAAACAAGGCTTTAAATGGATAGTCTCGGACGAAGCAGTATTGGGGTGGACAATTAAACACTTTTTTAACCGCGACGCGGCAGGGAATGTCGGCGAACCAGAATTGTTATATCGCCCTTACCGTTTAGAAACTCCTGACGGCGATTTAGCCATAGTATTTAGAGACCACAGATTGTCCGACTTGATCGGGTTTACTTACGGTTCGATGGAACCGAAAAAAGCAGCATCAGATTTAGTGGGACACTTAGAAGCGATCGGCAAAACTCTCAAACACCGACAATCCGACGGCCAAACAGCTTTAGAAAATCCCTGGTTAGTTACGATCGCCCTAGACGGCGAAAATTGCTGGGAATTCTATCCGCAAGACGGCAAACCTTTCTTAGAATCCCTCTATCAAACTCTCAGCGACAATCCAGATATCAAATTAGTCACAGTCTCGGAATTTCTCGACAAATTCCCAGCAACCGAAACAATTCCCGCAGCCCAACTGCACACCGGTTCCTGGGTGGACGGTTCTCTCACAACTTGGATCGGCGATCCCGCGAAAAATCGCGCTTGGGACATATTAGGGCCCGCGAGACAAATGCTGGCAAACCATCCAGAGGCCACAGAAGAAAGCAACCCAGAAGCTTGGGAAGCGCTTTATGCAGCCGAAGGTTCCGACTGGTTCTGGTGGTTTGGCGAAGGTCACACATCGAACCAAGATGCCATGTTCGACCAGCTATTTCGCGAACACGTAGCGGGGATTTACGAAGCTCTCGGCGAACCCGTACCCCCGGAAGTGCGGCGGCAAGTAGAGGTGCACGAGGTTCAAGGCGACCACCAGCCGCTGAGCTTTATTCACCCGGTGATTGACGGTATCGGCAACGAACAAGATTGGGACAAAGCCGGCCGGATTGAAGTTGGGGGAGCAAGGGGTACGATGCACCGGAGTTCGGCAATTCAGCGGCTTTGGTACGGGGTTGACCACTTGAATTTTTACATTCGCGCCGACTTCAAGGCAGGGGTGCGGCCGGGAATTGATTGCCCTCCAGAGTTAAATTTGTTCTGGTTTTATCCCGATCGCACGATGAAAAACAGTCTGATTCCGCTGTCGGGTTTGCCCGAGGAAGCACCGCTAAACTACCGATTCCACCATCAGTTAGAGATTAATTTGCTGACGAAATCGATTGCGTTTCACGAAGCAGGAGAGGGCGATGAGTGGCAGCCCCGCCTCAGCCGGGCCCAAGTGGGATTGGATAAATGTTTGGAGATAGCAGTGCCCTGGGCGGATTTGCAGATTATGCCCGACTGGCAGATGAGGCTGATTGCGGTTTTATCGGAAGGGGAGCGTTACTCTACCTGTATGCCGGAAGATGCTTTGATTGCGATCGGAATGCCGTAAAAAGTAATTAGTCATCAGTCATTAGTCATTAGTCTGTAGGGGCGGGTTTCACCAGCAAAATAGCACTGCAAAGCCAAATACTAAATATAAACCCGCCCCCCCCAACTGAATTAGTCAACACTCATTAGTCATTTTGTGAAGGAAAAAACAATTCAATAATTATCAACTTTTCTTGACAGGGAGATTCGGATATTGCTGCCTAATGCTTTCATCATTACGCTCGCATCCAGTCGTTGTATAGCTATAAAATTTGTTTGTAGTGAGGGCTTGAACCCTGATTGCAAAGAGGAAAGGATTCGTCAATACAAACCGTATAATAATGGTTAATTTACCGGATCATCATATCATTAGTCATGGGGAAATCAACAAACTAATGAGCTGCATTTTACTCTTGGTCGATCGCCACCAACAACCTAATTTCCCGATCGCCAACCTCAACACCGAGCATGAGGTGATCGTAGTCGATCGCGCTTTAGATCCCAACTCCGAATTTCCCATTCCCCAAATCCCTTTTGACTTGTGCATTCTCGACGAGGCCTCTTTCGATCGCATCGGGCCGCTGATAGAAGCATTAAAAGCTGCCGCCGAGCCGATATTTTTACCGTTTTTGCTCCTTAGCCAATCCCAAACGCCTGCTCTTTCTGAGCAATTTTCGCTGCCGGCAAAACAACTCGATGGCAGAATTGACGATTTGATAGCAACTCCCCTCGATGCCGCCCAACTGCACTTGCGGGTAGAAAATTTGTTAGCCCGCAGGCGGCTGTCGCTAGAACTCCACAGACTTCAAGAAGTAATTAAAGAAAGAACTGTTAAAGAAAGTTTGTTAATCGACTCGCTGCAAACGGCAAACGAAAACCTGCAACGGGAAATCGCCAAGCGGGCGGAGGTAGAAGCTGCAGGGCGAGAAAACTCCTATCTCGACTTGCTGATGAATGCCATGCCAGATATTGTCTGCTTCAAAGATGGCGAGGGCAGGTGGCAGGAGGCAAATCAAGCGATCTTGGAAGTGTTCGAGCTAGAAAAAATAGACTACCGCGGCCTTAAAGATTTTCAGCTAGGAGAACTCAGCACTTTTTACCGCGAGGCCCTACAGGCGTGCGAGGTCAGCGATCGAGAAGCGTGGGCAAAAGGTAAGCTTTCTAGGGGGGAAGAAATGATTCCCCGATCGGACGGTACTGTGAAAATCTACGACGTGATTAAAGTACCCGTATTTCACCCGGACGGCAGACGCAAAAGTATCGTGATTTTGGGCCGCGACATCACGGAATACAAGCAAGCTAGAGACGAGCTCGTGCGCTTAGCGTCGATTGTCGAGTCTTCCGACGACGGTATAATCAGCAAAACCCTCGCCGGGACAATTCAGAGCTGGAACGCAGGAGCAGAGAAGATTTACGGCTACTGTGCGGCGGAAATCAAGGGGCAGTCGATCGAGATTTTAGCAATACCCGAACGCCCCAAGGAAATTCCCCAAATTCTGGAACATATTAGGGCGGGAGCCAGCATCGACCATTACGAAACCGTGCACTTGCGGAAAGACGGCCAACAGATAGATGTGTCCCTGACAATTTCTCCGATTAAAGACGCCACAGGAGCGGTAACCGGCGTTTCAACAATCTCTCGCGACATCAGCGACAGCAAGCGAGTCGAAAAAGCCTTTGAACAACTCCGCCACCAAACAGAAATGATTTTGTTCTCCGCAGGAGAAGGAATTTGCGGGTTGAACAGACATGGAAAAGTAACTTTTGTCAATCCTGCGGCGGTGAGAATGGCCGGCTGCGAATTGAAGCAATTGATCGATCGACCGCTCTATGAAAGCTTACACCGTTCACAGGAAGAATCCTCAAGGGCGATCGATCAACTCTCACCTGCAAAAGACATCAATTCAGGCGCTGAAATTGTCCCACACTGCGCGGCACCGCAGGCCGGCAAACTGCTGCCTCAGCGGGTAAGTTCTCAAATTTTAGCCACCTTGGAAGACGGAGAGGCGCGGCGCGTCACCGATGAGATTTTTTGGCGGCGAGACGGTAGCAGTTTTCCGGTTGAGTACGTTGTTGCTCCGATGCGAGAACAAGGCGAAATTATTGGAGCTGTGGTGACTTTTAAGGATATTACTGAGCGACTGGCGATCGAGCGCATGAAAGATGAATTCATCTCTGTTGTCAGCCACGAACTGCGGACGCCCATGACTTCGATTCACGGCGCCCTCGGCCTTCTCAACAGCGGCCTGCTTGACGTTTACCCCCACAAAGCCAAGCGGATGCTGGAGATTGCTGTCACTAACACTGAACGCTTGGTGCGCTTGGTCAACGACATCTTGGATTTAGAGCGGATGGAGTCGAATTACAGCACTGCCATCAAACAAACTTGCAATGTCGCTGAGCTGATGCGGCAGGCGGCCGACGAGATGCAAGGAATGGCTCAGGAGGCGGGAGTTACTCTGTCGGTGAGACCTGTGGGGGCGCAATTGCAAGCTGTTCCCGATCGGCTAATTCAAGCCTTGACAAATTTGCTCAGTAATGCTATTAAATTTTCTCCCTCCGGGGCTACGGTTTGGCTGAGCGGGGAGTTGATCCACAATCGGGATTTGGCAGACAAAGCTGGGTTGAAGTCGGTGTCGTCTCCGTCTTTGTTGTCTGCTGAGGCTGCCGTCGCCCATCCGCACTTGACAGTATCGAGATCGTCGTACATCCTGATTGCTGTGAAAGACCAAGGGCGGGGTATTCCGGCAGACAAGCTGGAAATGGTCTTTGAACGCTTTCAACAGGTTGATGCTTCTGATTCTCGGCAGAAGGGAGGTACTGGTTTGGGGCTGGCTATTTGTCGCAGTATCGTGCAGCAGCACGGGGGCCGGATGTGGGTGGAGAGCGTTTTGGGGGAGGGCAGCACTTTTTTCTTAAGTCTGCCAGTTCCAAGGGAGGCGCTTGCAACGGAAAGTTAATTTCTACGCGGGTGTATCCAAAGTTACTGATTTTGTGCAGATTGTTCGATCGAGTCAATCGATTTTAGATTTTAGATTTTAGATTTTAGATTGAAGCATTGACCCCACGGATAAATTCGGGGGCTGGTTTATCGGATACAGGTTTTTTATTTCTCCACGGATGAATACGGGGGCTTGTATCCTGGATGCTTTCGGTCACCGACTAACAATCTCAGCCTTTTCTGTCGTTCGGGGACTGCGAGCAAAAACCGCGATTTGAGGTCGAAAAACGGCTTTTTTTGGGGGAGAGATTTTACAGCAACCGCGCCGGACGGTTAGGATGTTCTTAATTGTTGAAAACCTGGCGGTCGATTACAACTTCGGTCTTCTTTCTTCTTTCTTTTTACCCGCTCAGCTTCGCCGCTATAGCCTTCAACACCTGCTATGCAGTTTTGAAAATTTACTGTAAAGTCTGATCTGGTAAGATAATTTGTTTTACAAAAAATTCACATTTCGCCTCTAGTCTACGATCAGTTCTCATTTCTAAAAAAATGTTAATATTGACTGCCAAGCGCATCTTGGTTATTGACGATGCGGAAGATATTCGGGAAGTGGCTCAAGTCAGTCTTGAGGTAGTGGGGGGCTGGGAAGTCCTGACTGCTAGTTCTGGCCGCGAGGGTGTTGCTAAGGCTCTTGCCGAACAGCCTGATGCTATTTTATTGGACGTGATGATGCCCGACCAAGACGGGCCTACTACTTTTTTACAGTTACAAGCTAATAATGCTACGCAGCACATTCCCGTAATTTTATTGACGGCTAAAGCTCTGGCTGGGGACAGGCGGATGTTCGCGGATTTGGGGGTTGTGAGCGTGATTGCTAAGCCTTTTGAACCGATGTTTTTGGCGGCTCAGGTCGCTGAAGCTTTGGGCTGGGATCAAAAATAGATCGATCGCGCGCGTTGAATTGTGAAGTTTTTCAAGCATTAGTCTTGCAGGCAAAGAAAGTTAAAAAAACTTGGTTTCTTTGGTATTGTGCCTCAGATTAAATCCGGGCGATCGTACAGCATAAGTCTAAGGACTTAGGCTCTGTGCCTTTCGTCCAGTCAGTTTAAGACTAAAAACCGCAAGGAAGGCAGGGTTGAAACGCCTGCCTTCCTTGCGGTGAAATTGATACCAATAGACTAGGCCTAAATCCCTATTTCTAGTGCGTTCATTTAACCGGATTCGACCTCAGCCATGAACTCAATATTCCTGCTGGTTTCTGATAAAAATATAAGCTGGCAGGAGTATTTTACTTTTTGTGACAACTTTCTCGTCTTCATAAGTTCTTCAGGTTTTAGTTTTAAGTTTAAGCACATGGTCAGGGAGCGATCCTGACTGGTGGCAGATACATTGGGAGAAGACGACTATGCCCTCAGCTTACATTTTGCTACTGATAGTTTCTCTGGTGGCAGTCGGGATTTACTGGCAAACATCTCAAGATATTTTTGTTCTTGTGGCTTTAGCCGGACTTGGTTGTTTTCTTTGGGGTTTCTCTTGGGCCCCTTGGAATGTTCAGCTTCTGATAGTGGTGTTGCTGTTCGGTTTCCAAAAATGCTACTTGCGAGACGCTCAAAGTTGTGATTGAAAAGAGATTTTTTCTTGTTGTGTATGAAGTTGAGATGCACCGACATTCGTCAATATCTGTAATGAATTGGTTATCGCTCCATATCTTAAAAAAGGTTTAAAATCTCATGAATAGTTGCCCTTGTTGCTCCTCTCAATTGCTCCGCCACGCTCGCCACAATCGCGTTTATTGGTTTTGCTCGCACTGCTGGCAGGAAATGCCGGATTTGTCGGAGATGATTTTAGGTAACAGCGCCGCGCGGACTCACAAACGGGACGGTTTGGTGAAGCTTCCTGCTTTGACTCCTAAAATGAGGATGTTGGATTCAGTAGGAATTGCTTAGTTTGCTGGAGTTAGTCTCGCGATAAATATCGAGACGGAAAAGATTTTTGATTCTGCCATCTGTGGGATTTTTTGAGAGAAAATGCAAAAGCCCCCTTCCGTGTGAAGTGAAGGGGACTTATGAGCGGGGGGGCTTTTGCAATTGTGATGGGGTCGATCGCCCGACTGAATTTCAGCTATTGTATGCAGAAGAGCTGATTACATCAAACCGACTTGAGAGAGAATGCCTTGACCGGTGAGGAATTCGGTAGCTAGACCGATAACGAAGCCCAACATTGCCAAACGGCCGTTCCAGGTTTCAGCAAACTCAGTGAAGCCAACTTTTGCGTCTTTGTTTTCCATGACCAGAAACCTCGTTTAATTTCAACCTTCTGTAACTAAACTTAACACAGCAGTACAAAGTTTGCAACATATTTTTACATTTACAGTTCAAATGCCGGAGATAAGCGGGATGGGCCCGCAGGGAGAGGGGCGATCGGGCGATCGCATCGAAGGCGAGAAACCCGGTTTCTTCTTGTATTTTTTGTGACTCGTCGCAAAATCTCGTAGAAACCGGGTTTCTGAGGTCAGGGCGCGTGGGTCGAAGGATGTCAGAAAAATAATTTTTAGTTAATATAAAATAGCAAAAATCTAGTGACACTCCGCCTGGGGTGCCGCGGAAGAGCAAACCCTAATTGTTTCGCACACAGCATAATTCCGGGGCACCATGCAATCTGAATCTATTAGATGCGAAGGTATTTCACAAAAATACTCATCACCTCACCACTTTTAGCAGTTGGTAGCAGGGGACTCCAGACACCAACCTCAGCGTACCCGCGCGCGTGGAGTACGTAAATTGTACTCCTGACAGCTTGGGGAGAACCTATCAGCAGATGTTTGAGGGGTTCTTTCTCAGGATTTGCTGCGTCGGGAGTTAGCAGGGACGCGGGAAGTTGAATGGCGTCGCTGCTGGAATTCGATAAAAAACTCTGTGTCACAGTGATTAAAGGCTTTTGCTAGTTGAGTGCTACATCCAAAAAATACAACACCCAGCCCGCTTGACACCACCAATTCAGTGTAAATATTCCCCTATTTTCTTAGATTTGTTTTTGATTCGTTCTAGTACCTCCTCCAAAAAATCTTCATTTTTGCCAGCAACCTCTATCATCTCTCGCAGCGTGTCAGCGTATGACAAGGTACGCTTGTGGTGGTCTGGCATTTTTTCAAAACTCGGCCCCCACCGCTTGACGGCATCAATATTAACGCCTAAAACCTTTACCAGAAGCAGGTTGCAACGCGCTTTGTAGCCTCTGGCTTTTTCTTCTTCTTGTGTGGCGTGGAACCACCGACGGCAAAAATCCCAAGCTTCCATTGACTCACTCAGCCAGCTAAACCATTTGTCGCGTCGCGACGTTCTGCAAGTTCGCAACATAGGGTAAAAATTACACTGTTTTAGGATTATGGTATCATCCCATTTGGTGTAAAATTTCCCCTAATAGACTATAGCTGACAATTGAGACTTACCCACAAGTAGCCAGAAACCGGGTTTTTTTGCGAAAATACTTCGCTGCATCCCGCAGATTCGATAAAAAACCCGGTTTCTTTTGTCGGATCGCATAAGTCCCGTTCATAAAATCAAGCTCAAAAAATAAATCAGATTACCCCTTGAAATTTTAGAATTAATGTGCCAGCATCAAAGTAGTATAGCTGAGATAAACACCCTCATTCAAAAGCAAGGAGTGTTGGTTAAGTCGTCTCAGCGAGGATGATGGGTTTATTTCGGCTGGCACAACATTTGTTTAAATGTGTATATCAACGGGTTTTTAGAACCCCTAGCCGAAGTTTACGCATCGTATCGCTGAGACGCTAACCAAACAAATACAAACTAAATTCATAGTTTGTTACTAGAGCCATTTGTTAAATGGGAAAGCTCATTTTTGAGCGAACCCAAAAACAATACTTCGTGCTAGATGGGTAATTTATTGATGCTGTCTGCTCACCCTTTTTTAGGAACGATCCAATGACAGACAATCATCGAACAACAGGCCAACAAAAAAGCCAGTCTCAGCCTTTAGTTTCCATTTATTGGGATTATCAGAACATCTCTCATTACAAACGAGCCAAAGATTTATTACTCTTTGCTAGTGGACTGGGATGTGTCGTCAACCGCAAAGTTTACAACAATTGGGAAAAACAAAATAAGGAAGCAAAAGAAACTTTACGCTGTCTAGATTTTGAATTTGTTCATGAACCGGTAAAAATCACAGGTGCTGTAGACTTTAATTTGTTTGGCGAGTGCTATAGCGAGGCGTCAAGTAGCCTATACCCACATACATTTATTATTGTGTCTGGAGACGGCTACGGTGAAATTTTGATTCGCAAGCTGCATGAAAAGGGGAAGAAGGTAATAATTGTTGCCCGCAAAGGTAATGATAGTCACAATCTCAAAAAGCTTGCGGATGGATTTTACTTTGTCGATGAATTGCCAAAGTCGATCGAGACTTACAAACTGACTGCCTAAACTTCCTAGACATTCACCAGGTCGCAGATAGCAAAAATCCAGTTTATTTGATAAACTAGATTCTCCAAACCTACCGCTATCTGCGGCTATTTCATGTCAACTCCCGCCCTAGCCCTGAAGTCTGCCCAAAATGACAATTATCAAACTCCCATGCCATTAACTAATCCAACACAAGAAATCAAAATTCCCCTTCCCGAATTCAACAATGAAAAACTGCTGCGCCAAGCGCTCACTCACCGTTCCTACGTCAACGAAAACCCCGCATATCGCGAAGAAGACAACGAACGCTTAGAATTTCTCGGCGATGCTTTGCTGACTTTTCTCAGCGGCGAATATCTTTATCAGCGTCACCCAGAAATGGGGGAAGACCAACTGACTCGCCGGCGTTCAGCATTAGTAGATGAAAAACAATTAGCCAGATTTGCTACTGAAATCAATTTAGACTTAAAAATGCGGCTCGGAAAAGGAGCTTATCGAGAAGGTGGGATTACCAACCCAAATTTGCTCAGCAGCACTTTTGAAGCATTTATTGGCGCTTACTACCTCGACACGCAAGACATGGACAAAGTTCGCAACTTTGTGCGACAAATGTTTGATTCTGTTCCCGAAAATGTGGTGGAAACTCGATCGACTGTAGACTCGAAAAATCGGTTTCAGGAATGGGTACAGGCCAACGGTGACACGACTCCGCCCAAATACGTGACCATCCAAGAAGGAGGCACACCCCACAAGCCGGAATTTCTCGCTAAAG
Source organism: Microcoleus sp. Pol7_A1 (assembly GCF_036701085.1). Taxonomy (NCBI): domain Bacteria; kingdom Bacillati; phylum Cyanobacteriota; class Cyanophyceae; order Oscillatoriales; family Microcoleaceae; genus Microcoleus; species Microcoleus sp. Pol7_A1. Next base: position 5,764 of record NZ_JAUBQD010000059.1, on the reverse strand, counting down.
TTTATGTCGCAGAGAAACTCTATGGAGAAGGTAAAGGCAAAAGCAAAAAAGATGCTGAGAAAAATGCGGCCGAAGATGCGCTAGCAAAGCTGAAAAAACGCGGACTGATCTAAATTTGAAAACATCGGTAAGAACTACTAGCTTTTTTGTGCGCTACGGGCGTTAGCGAAGCCCTCGAAGACGATCGCCAAAATTGATTGTCAGAGTCCACAATCGGCTATAATCAGGACTTGCGCAAGTGTTACCGCCGTCGATAGAGGGTGGCAATGGCAGAAATTCGTTGACGAGTACCCGAGTGTCGATCGTAATTTTGGGAAATATCAGAGCAATTCATGTCTACTCAAAACCCGACTACCCTAACTGTTGAAGAAGCACAGCAAATCCTCAAGGATTTCACTTGTCTGGATATGCAATCTGTAGCATCGCCGCTGGAAAAACAGGCGCTGCGTCAAGCGATTTTGCTGGTAGCAAGTTTGTCGGATTATCAAATGTTGGGAGTGTGCGCTTCTTCGACGGATGAGGGGTTTTTAGCTTTAGAAGCTTATTTGAAAGCTTTGGGATATCAAGCTGTTTTAGATCCCAATGCTGTCTCGACCTTTGCTGGTTCGGTTTATATTAAGTTTAATACTTTGAAGGGTTCGTATTATGTTGACGGTTATATCGGAACTTACCGGGGCGTTTTGATTTCGTGTCAATCTTCCTCAGAAGGTGGAGTTAGTGGCACTTACGGTCATTTACCTCTCGATTTATTTGTTGATTAATTTGTCAGTAGTCAGCAGTCAGCCGATCGATTAAATTGAATCAAAAACTGACTGATGCACCTTACTAAGCTGGTGCGTCAGCCGATCTCCTCTCGATTCAGTCGAATCAAACACCGACTGATATCAATTCCGTTAGCCTCGGAATGATATAAACGGAGGACACGGCAGTGCCGTTTCCCTACCACGATTAATTGTAGGGACACGGCACTGCCGTGTCCTCTATATCATAAGGAGTGCAGCCGGAATTGATATGACGCACTGTACTAAGATTAACTTTTACCAACGATCAATTCTGGCTGTGGTTCCGGTGCAGTTTCTTCGGGCGGCAGTCCCAAAATATCGCTGTACAAGTTGACGTATTTCCGGGCAGAAATATCCCAGCTAAAATCTTCTCTCATGCCGCGCTGTTGCAGTTCTTTCCACTTATCTTTGTAGCGGAAACCTTCCCAAGTTCTGATCATGCAGGTGAACAAGTCGAGGGGTTCGTAGCGATCGAAACAGTAACCTGTACCAGTGTTATTGATCGGATCGTTGTGGGAAACGGTATCGACTAAACCCCCGGTGCGGCGCACCATTGGCACGCACCCGTAGCGCAGGGCAAGCATTTGGCTGATGCCGCAGGGCTCGAAACGGCTGGGCATCAGGAAGGTGTCGCAGCCTGCGTAAACGCGACGGGAGAGGGCTTCGTTGTAGAGTAATTGGGTGGACATCCGACCGGGATAGCGGGCTGTCATTTGCCAGAGTTGGGTTTCGTAGTAGCGATCGCCCGTTCCAAGTACAATAAATTGAGCGTCGGTATAGGCCATGAAGCGATCGAGCATTTGAATAATCAAATCCAATCCCTTCTGTTCTACCAGCCGCGTCACCATGCCCATTAAAAAGGCACCTTTATTCACTTCTAAACCGACTTCTTCTTGCAGGGCAATTTTGTTAGCTGGGCGCTTTTCAATAGTATCAGCACTGAATTGTTGATGGATGTATTTGTCAGTTTCTGGGTTGTAAGATTCTGTATCAATTCCGTTCAAAATGCCCGAAACCTTGCCGCCGATGAAAGACAGCAAACCTTCCAAACTTTCCCCGTAAGCTGGGGTTTTGATTTGCTCGGCGTAAGTCGGCGAAACTGTATTTACTCGATCGGCAAACTGTACTGCGGCAGCCATTGTATTGTGACCTTGCATATACCAAGGACACCAAGTCATCTGCTCCAAACGCCAGCGCCACGGCCCTTGATAAGCTAAATTGTGAATAGTAAAAACCGTGCTGATATCGGGGTCTTGGCTCATCCAAACAGGTATCATCCCGGTATGCCAGTCATGACAGTGGATAATTTGGGGCTTCCAGTGATTCCAGGCAAATTCAGCCGCAGCATTGGCAAAGAAAGTGAACCTCCAATCTTCATCTACACCGCCGTAAACGCGGCGCGGCAAGAAAGATGGATGTTGCAATAAGTATAAAGGTACATCGGTTCCCGGCAAAACAGTTTCAAAGACGGAGAAGCTTTGGAACATGGCCGCCCCATCCCAAACAGGTTTTTTGGGAACGTCCATTTTGTCGGGGATGAAACCGTAGTAGGGCATGAAGATGCGGACATCATGTCCCATGCGCCGCAGAAATTTAGGCAAAGCGCCGACGACATCGCCCATACCGCCGACTTTGGCGAGGGGTGCTGCTTCGGCGGATACAAATAAAATGCGCATTATTTTTTTGTGTTCCTTGAGATTGTTAGTCTAGATTAAGTTTAAATGGCGAGCGGCACAATATTAACGCAGCGCCCAAAAACAAGTATAAATCTGAGTTGCTGTAGCGATCGCCCTTTTTCCATCCGTGTTTATCCGCGTTGCGGAGGGCCGAACAAAAGAGCGATCGCCTGGACTCTCCTCCCGCCACAATTTTCACTATCTAATCAAATTTATATCTCACTTTTTGATTGACGGTAAACATCAAAAATGGTATGCAGTTTGATGATTTTTACGCCTTAGTAAAACTGAACGCAAAGCCATCAGTATGGAATTAAGCAAATAGCGATCGCCTTTTGCATCCCTATCATAAAAAGAGCGATCGCCCGAATCACATATTACCGACAACTCCCGACTAATTCTGAGAATCCTCCTCAAAACTTTCTTCAAATCCAGCTAAAAAATCATCCAAAGCTTCAGAGGCGATCGCCAAATTAATATTATCAGCATCTTCCCATCCCCACGTATTCACCCCAACCACTTGACCGGCCATATTAATCAGCGGCCCGCCGGAATTTCCCGGATTAATCGCCGCATCAGTTTGCAACACCTTCACCTCAGCAACATCATCTACTTCTTCGTCGCCTTCTTCATACTCATCGGGTTCGCGAATTGCACTAATAATACCTTGAGTTACAGTTGAAGCAAACTGCCCCAAAGGATTGCCCACAGCAATTACTGTATCTCCCACTTTCACATCAAAAGACAACTCTAGGGGAGGATATTCCTGGGGAGATTCGACTTGTTCCCCTGTTTCCGGGTTGAAGGTAAAATCGCTAATTAAGAGCAACACTAAATCTTCTTCCGCATTACCGGTAAACACCACCTCTGCCAGTCTCAATTTTCCGTCGTAAGTTTCCACTAAAACCTGTTCGACTTCATCTTCTTCATAGAAGTAATCTTCATCAGCAATATCTTCGACCACGTGATAGTTCGTGACAATTACGTCCGGCGATACAAAGAAGCCACTCCCTGAAGAAATCTCTTCTTGTGTCTCCCAATCCATGACGTAAACTGAAACTACGGACGGCAAGACTTGCTCGACTACATCCGAAAAATTTCCTGCCTGAGTTTTAAACTCTTTCAATTGCTGCTGCAAAGCTTTTTGGTCGGCCTGCATTTTGCGATAAAGTTGCTGAACTTTGTTCAATTCCAGCTTTATTTGAGTTTCCCTAGCGCTCATATTTTGCCTTTTTCTGAAATAGATTGCTGATTAATTTCGGATGTTTGATTGTAGATTTTGGATGGGTCTATTGATAATTATAGGACTTACGAAAAAAATCGGTTTTTGGGAGAAATCTTGGGTACTAAATCGAAATCTCCACCCGTGCGCAGCGTCCTAAATTAGTCAGAATTTTTTGAAACCGACGGTCAACTTTATGCTCTAATCGGACTTACGCTCAGAAACCCGGAATCAGCGAAAATCCTTGGTTTGACGACCAGATATAGAACAAACCGGGTTTCTGAGGTCGGGATCGTAAGTCTAATCTAAAATCCCATCAAAAATCTACAAACATACTGCTAGTGTATCTGTGAAAGCAAAAGCGAACCGCCAGTTATTTTTATTTTACAAAAGGCGATATCTCTAGATTAGTCTAAAAGCATTGACAAATAGATGCCGATCTGGTTTAGGAACCGCGCTGAACTTGGACAAATATTTCCTCCAAAATTTCACTAGCTCCCTGTTGGCGCAGGCGGTGAGCGAGGTCAATTCCCAACAGTTCAGCAGTCTCGGCAGGGCCGGAAACAGTATCTTTGACAAATCGCTGGCCGTCGAGACTCGATACCATTCCGGTTAAGGTTAATTGACCGTTTTCTATTTTGGTATTGACGCCTATAGGCACTTGACAGCCGCCTTCTAATTCCCGCAGAAATGCGCGTTCGGCATAACATCTTTGGGCGGTTTCCGAGTGTTCGAGAGCTTTAATTACTGCCATGATTTCTGTATCTCCGGCGCGGCATTCGATGCCCAAAGCACCTTGTCCGACGGCGTGAAGGGAGATTTCAGCAGGGATAATTTGGTGGATGCGATCGCCCATACCCAATCTTTCCAATCCCGCCACTGCTAAAATAATGGCGTCGTAACCGCCCTCATCTAATTTAGCGAGTCGAGTATTGAGATTGCCGCGAATATCTTTAAATTCAAAATGAGGGAAATGGTGGCGCAATTGAGCTAGCCGCCGCAGGGAAGAAGTGCCGATTACTGAACCTTCTGGGAGGGTGTCGAGTTGCTTGTCTTTGTGCTTGGAGTGAACTACCAAGGCGTCAGCGGGATTTTCCCGTTCGGTGACGCATCCTAAGATTAAACCTTCGGGCAAATTGGTAGGCAAATCTTTGAGGGAATGAACGGCAAAGTCCGTTTCATTGTTAATCATTCCCGTTTCTAATTCTTTGGTAAAAAGTCCTTTATCGCCAATTTTAGCGAGGGCGACATCAAGAATTATGTCCCCTTGGGTGGACATGGTGTGGACTTCAAAAGTGTGTTCCGGGAAGTGTTTCTGTAGCTGTTCTTGCACCCAGTGGGTTTGCACGAGAGCGAGTTGGCTTTTGCGGGAACCGATGCGAACGGTTCGGGAAGGGGCAGATGTGGTTGGGGACATAAGATCGATCGGAGGATAGCTTGAAATCAGCCAATATATTCACCTGATCTAGCGTACCGCAGGTGGGGACTTTAATTGCTGGTTGGGATAATTCGGGCGATAAAATAGAAATACCTGATTTTGACCGCCAGTTTGAAAAAAGGATGCAACGGTAGGCAAGCTCCAAACCTTTACATAATAAGCCATTGGCAATCTAAAATCTAAAATCTAAAATCTAAAATTGTATGACTGCCAGTAGCAGTTAGCCTTGATGATGTTTCCCATCCTGCATTGGGCGTCGCTGGCACGGGGGCGATCGACATTCCGAAGCAAAGGCTGCCGGTCATGTAAGATTTACCTAGCGTCGAGCCGGATGAACCTGGTTGGCATGACGAGTTAGCTCAGCGGCAGCTCGAAAGAATTAGCTCAAAGGTGGCCAGATTTGGGTAGAGAAATGTAGTTGCGAGGGGAAAAGAGCGATCGTAATTGCGATCGTACTTCTAAAGCCACCAAATAGCTTAGCATCAAAAGTGAATTTGTCAAATTACTAAAATCCTAAAACTATGAAAAGTGCTCTTGACGTAGCTCGTTACTTTTTATGCCGTGTCGATCGGGAGCGTGTCACTTTTGCGATGAGTATTTATACTCAAACATTTCTTCGCTTACCAATTAAGCCATTTAAGTAAGC
>NZ_JAUBQD010000147.1:0-2160 GCF_036701085.1 Microcoleus sp. Pol7_A1 | reverse complement strand
AAAGTGCGATCGTCGGTAGGGCAATTTATACCGGCGATATTTTGCTAAAAGAAGCAATTCAAGCAGTCGGACAAGGGCGGTGGCAGGATGTACCGCCAGATTTGGGTTTTTCGAGTTTTGCTCGATCGTCTGAATCCTTTTGCCCGCATTAAAAAAACCGGAACGCTTCAGTTTTTGTGCGTCCCGGAGTGTCTGGTTTCAACGTCTTTTTTACTATCATCGCAACCATGTTTTTGAACCATACAATTACAGCTTTAAGTTCTGGGATGGCATCCCTAGTTGCTCCCATACCTTTGTTAGCAACAGTCGAGGCAGAAAATGCGCCGATCGTCCTCAGCGGAGTTTTGCTCACTTTAGTAGTGATTTACCTCGCCAGTAAATTAGGCGCGGAAGCGGCTATAAAATTTGATTTTCCGCCGGTTCTGGGTGAACTTGTAGCAGGGGTAATTGTTGGCGTATCTGCTTTACACCTAGTCGTTTTTCCCGGAAGCGGGCTGTCAGCATCCAACTCAGGGATTATGACAGTTCTGCAATCGATTAATCATCTGTCTCCTGCCGCCATCACCAGTGTGTTTGAATCGCAGAGTGAAGTCATTTCAGTGCTGGCTGAATTAGGCGTGATTGTTCTGCTGTTTGAAATTGGTTTGGAGTCGGATCTCAGACAACTAAAAGAAGTGGGGGTTCAAGCCGTCGTTGTCGCTTGTGCCGGCGTGGCAGTTCCCTTTGCCGCCGGTACTGCGGGCTTGATGATGATTTTCCACACTCCGGCGATTCCGGCGATTTTTGCGGGGGCTGCTTTGACGGCAACTAGCATCGGAATTACGTCAAAAGTTTTGTCGGAATTAGGACGGCTGAAATCTAAAGAAGGTCAAATCATTGTAGGTGCGGCGGTGATTGATGATGTGCTGGGAATTATTGTCTTGGCTGTTGTCGCGAGTTTAGCGAAAACCGGTGAGATTGATGTTGTTAATGTCATTTATTTGATTGTCAGTGCAACTGTTTTTCTGCTAGGTTCGATTCTGTTGGGCGGCATCTTTAACGAAAGCTTCACTGCGGTGGTGGAGAAGCTCAAAACTCGCGGCAATATTGTAATTCCCGCCTTTATTTATGCCTTGTTCATGGCGTTTCTGGCCAATGCAATTCATCTCGAAGCGATTTTGGGTGCCTTTGCTGCGGGCTTGGTTTTGGATGAAAGCGATGCGCGCAATGAGTTGGATGAATTGGTGAAACCCATCGCCGATATGATTGTACCCATCTTCTTTGTGACGGTGGGAGCTCGGGCGGATTTGGGGGTTTTGAACCCAACAGTGCCAGATAATCGGGCTGGTCTTTTGATTGCTGCTTTCTTGATTGTCGTTGCGATTTTGGGCAAGCTGGTGACTGGTTGGGTGGTGTTTGGTCTGCCGGGAATCAATCGATTGGCGATCGGAGTGGGGATGGTTCCTCGGGGCGAAGTCGGGTTAGTGTTTGCCGGCATCGGTTCGGCTAGTGGGGTTTTGGATAAACCGTTGGAAGTGTCGATTATTATCATGGTGATTCTGACGACTTTTTTGGCTCCGCCTTTTCTGCGGATTGCCTTTGGCGATACGGTAGAGCCTCCAGCTACTGGGGAACCTTCTAGCGAGCAAATCGTTTGATTAGCGGGTGATATTAAGTCTGTTTTGAGGTGGTTGGGGGCGATCGGCTGGTATTGAACCACTTTCCGGCGATCGTCTCCATTGCTACTCATTCGCCTCTAGGTTATGTTGCATTTCCACACCAACGGCACCACCAGCCGCATCTAAAGTTTCTAGCACTGCGTTTGACATATTTTGTCGATCGACCAGGCTGCGGTTTTGACTGAGCTTATAGTTGCCTTCCCACCGAGTAAAAGTCCTCTCAAAACCCACAATGCCGTTCATAAAACCTTCACGAAACCTCTTCGATAAACTGTCCCAGTGCGATTTGTAGCTAGCTTAATAGGTGTCTATTATCAGAAACGCTATAGCCATCCTAAATCATTTGTGAATTTCTTACTCCCTCCCCTTACTAAGGGGAGGGTTGGGGTGGGGTAAAAAATTTACGACTCATGTAGGATTGCTATATACAGCGGATTCCAGGTTTATGAAGTACAGTAGCAGCAGCTTGTAAACCAGTTTTTAAAGTGCTGTGGATTAACCC
>NZ_JAUBQD010000058.1:0-46819 GCF_036701085.1 Microcoleus sp. Pol7_A1 | reverse complement strand
CTCAGCCCCATAAGGGTTACTCTACTAAAGCCTGGAATCCCCCCAAGAAATGGGTTTCTCCAGAACGAATCGCACTTGCAAGTATCTCGGCTGTACCCCAAGTATATTTGCATGGGGAAATTCAGGGAGTGAGGGAATCAGGTGACGTAGCCGATGAGAGGAAACTTGACGTAAAGTAGACAGGATAAAAAAATGTAAATAAAAGTTAAGTTTCAATCACTATTATGCTCTTATGAAGAGCTAAAGGCTATCCAGTAGAGACTTACAAACTAAATCACTTACAACTAAACCAAATAACCAAATGTAGCTGATTCTGATTAACAAAGCTATAATAACTCCTAGGTAGCTAAAAGGTTATAAATTCCAGCACTTCTTGGTGCTAGACAAAAACCACAGCTACCACTCAAACTTAGCCCTCATAATTTTCTCTAGGATTTCGTTCGACAATCACTTTGTCGGGCGAGCGTTGAGTTTTTTCAACGCTCGACAGCCCATAACTAAATAAAATAATACCCTTTGCCAGGAGTTCACCCGAACTCCTTTTTTTGTGTTTATTTTAATGTCGAATTCAATTGAAAGTTTGTTCACCCAATCAGAAAGGAGTTTTGACATGGCTAAACCCAAACATAAAAGCATGAGGAATCAGCCAGAGATGTATGACGAAATTAAAAAACCCTTCACCTTTAGCCTCACACAAACAGCCGTCAAAGAACTGGAGCTTCTTGCCAAAATACACGGCATTTCTCGCTCAGAAATTGTTGAGCAATTTGCTAGAGGACAGATCAAGTTACAAACTCTACCACCTACCCAAACTAATCATTAGTCAGAAACCCAAACTTTTTGACAATCCAGCCCTTTTTTAGCCTCACTGATTGCACTATGAATCTTTGGATTGCCCGAACCCCACTACTGTATTTTGGCTATCGAATACAAAAGCCCAAAAGCGCTCGCTTACAAAGGTTAGCTACTAAACAAGAGCTAACTTTTGCTAGTTTTAACCAGCCAATTGGTTGGAGTGTGGCGTTGACTTTATACCTTGCTAAGCATAGCAAAGCATTAGCTCTTACGCATAACATAAGTTTTTGGGAGGTTATAAATAGCCAAAAATTTATTTATAAAGCAAGCGGAGTTTTAAGAAAGAAAGCCTTGCCATATAAGGCTTACAGCCGACCGCCACCGAGCGTAAAAACTACAGTAAAATTGTGGTTTACTGTAGTTTTTACTATTATTTAAATTAGAGCAATTTCCTGAAATCCTCTTTTCAAAGCTCCGTAGCACTTCCACAAGACCTAAACTTGTCCCGTTTCCCTTTACCAGGATTTATAAACATGAAAAAGAACCTCTTTCTGACCGATATTCTGGGTTTGTATGCTACTCACATTCAGAGCAAGCACCCGCAAAAGAAAGCGCAAGAAATTATCGCTCAAACTGAAACTGCGATTAACCGTTACACTTTGCCAGGATGGGGCTTGGAGCCTTTCAAAGGTCGCAAGCCCACGCGAGTTGAAATAGACAGGGCCACGGCCTTTAAACAAGGTATAAACGTTGAGCAATTCACAACTGCCTTAGAAGCTCAAGAAAAAGCCTTTGAACTGCTGCAACCCTCGGATAGTAGTAAGGAGGTTTACCGCTCGCGGCTTAAGGAACTTATTTCTTGGTCCAGCCAGCAAAGCTGGTGGCCGGGAAATACCTTACCTGAGAAATCTGTTGATTGTTGCGGGGGTCGCCGCCGTCGAGGCTACGGAATTATGGCGAAAACGCTACTGACGAGTCGCTCTGCTTTGCCGCCTTACGGTTTGCAACCAGAGCAAGTTTCAGAGAAGTTAAAAGCTGAATTTGAACATTTCTACAAGTTTCGTACCTCCGCCCACTGGCCGGGTAGGTTAGAAGACCCAGTGAAAACTACAGCCTGCCGCAACCAAATTCGCTTGTTCTTTCACTTGTTCGGCTGGTTCCATCTCCACCGAAGAGTGCCGTTGGAAGAGCTGTCTTTGAATACTTTAATTCCGCCGGTTGAACTCAAGTATGCGGCTTCTAAGGAAGCTGCGGCCACAATGGCGGCTAAGGTAGGGGATTATGTGGATCGCTGGGTTTGCGAATTCTGCAACTTTTTGATAGAGGAGCGGGGTGCCAGAAGCCCTCACACTCGCAAGAATTACCTGTGTGCGCTGCTGGCGGTGGCGAAGTTTCAATACCACAATGAAATCACTTCTAGCGATTACAGCGAAGTGCCGGCGGTGAAGGTTTTGCGCGGACGGCTGTCACTGGCAACTAAGGAGTTGAAAAACCATGTTCCAGTGGCGGATGTGGATAAGAAGTGGCTGGATGTGACGGAGGTTTTGAAGCTAATTGTCAAACCGCTGCGCGATGAGTGCCAACCGAAGTTGGCGTGTGGCTCCCCGAGGTCTCTGAAGGCGACTGCTTACAGCTTCCAGCGCTACGTGCTCTGGGGGTGTTTGACCTATAGTCCCCCTCGGCGGCAGCAGGAGTTGAGGGAGCTGAAAATGGCTCTTGAGTGTCCTGTGAAGCGGCCTGTGGATGTGCCTCCTGACGGTTTGTACCAGCCTCTGCCTACGGGTCGCAACCGCGACCGGAATTACGGTTATCTGTATAGGACGCCGGATGGCCGCTGGTTCAAGGATGTAACGTCAGAGTCTTATAAAACGGGTAAGACTTACGGACACCAAGATTTGGAGATTCCCAACGTGCAGTTCCCTGACGGGCGATGTTTCTATGACTATTTGGAAGCATGGCTTTATGGCTATTATAAAATGCCGGATGGGAGTTGGCGCTCCTGCGGGACAGCTTTCAAACCAGGTGAGCAGGAGGTTGGGCGTTTGTGGCCGTGTCGCTTGCAGTTCGAGGCGGTGGGTGAATTCGTTTTCGTGCGGCACAATGGCACGCCTTTTGCTGAGGACAGTATGGCTAGCTATATCAGTAATGCTGCTCATGCTTTGACGGGCCAGCGATTGACTCCTCACTTGCTGCGGGACATTTTTGCGACTCATTTTTTGGATAACGGAGCGTCTGACTCGGACATTGCTTCTCTGGCTTATGGCATGGGTCATAGTCCGCAGATTCTCCGGGCGAGTTACGACCGTCGGAGCCCTGTGCAGAAGCACCGTCCTATTCAGTTAGCGGTTATGGAGCTAGTCCAGAAGTCTTTGCATTCCGACTCAACTTCTGAGTAGCGAACTGTAATTCGCTTTCCCCTGCATAAGTGTGCAGGGGTTTTTTTTACTGTTTTTCTGACTTCAATTACAACAGGACTTATGCAAGTCACGCCACGCACGTCTGTTGAGTTTAGCCACCTGGAGCATCATGTTGCTGATTAAAAAGGTAATGTGGTTATTTGCTTCGTTGCGGGTGCGCTCTGCGCTTGGTGCAATGTGTCTCCTGTTGTAGCCGCTTAGAGTGTTATCGCTGGGGCGGACTTTGTACCAAGCAGCGGGGAGAGCATCATTGAGGCGGAAGTTGTCAAGGCTATCTGCTGTCGCAATTTAAGAGCGATTCAGTTGCTACGAAACCCAGTTGGCAGTGTGAGTTTTGCTGTTGTAGGAAAGCACAAACTGCGGCTTCACCATTAAATAGTTGTCGGTGGTGGCAACACAGGGAGCTGCATTGCTTGGATTGCCTAGGATGTAAGTTGCGGTTATTAATGGCGCTCGCTGAATGGTTCTCTGGTGCTTGGTTTGGGTTGCTGCACCCTTTTGGTTTCTCAAGACCAATTTGAGGAAGCCGAGACGACGGTGAGGGCGCAGTTAGATTGCAGTCGCTAATCATCCCTACCAACTCTCTTGGCGATCGCCAAGAGCTGCCACAATTTCCTCACTCTCAACCGCTCCCATTCTCATGTCGATGCCAAGCAAACCCGGCAGCCTGACACTAAACTGAACGAATCCAGCACACCTTCCCCCAAACCGGATTCTGTACGTTAAGCTATTTAGATGCTTAAACATTCAAATGTCTAAACATCTAAGCGTTTAATGATGATTTTCTATCGAGGTTGATTTCGCTCGCGAGCTCACCTGAAAACAGGAAATGGCTCGCGAACGGGGGTTGTTGTCACGAACCAGAGCAATAGTCGGTTGCCAGGTAGACGATTCATGCAGGGTACTGCAAAATGTTGGCGAGTTGCACAACAAGAAAGTTCTTAGTTTTTACAGAGGCGCCGACTTAAACATTTGAACATTCAAACATCCAAATGTTTAGATGTTATCGTCGGGATTGAACTTCTGGAGGTATTGAGCTACGGATTTTTCCACCAGCTCACTCATTTCCTGACCCGACTGCGCTGCTGCGGATTTGAGTTGGCGGTGCAGTTGTTTTGGCAGGTAAACAGTAGTGCGGACAAAGTTGGGGTCTTTGCTTTTGGATAGCGCCACACTGGGAGAGAGGTCAGGTTCACCGGGTTTGAGTTTTTTGGCCTTCAATAAATCATCAAAACGACTCACGGCAGTATCTCCTTTCCAACAGCGGTGTAGCACCCCCAAGCAGCTTTAGCGTAAGGGTCTTTGATAGCGTTTACAGGAACCCCGGCGAGGGCAGCTTTTTGAAATACCGCCAGTCTCCTTATATCAGACTTGAAAATGGGCAATCCCGCTTTTTCGATGGTTGCCCTAGATTCAGCCCCGACTTTACTCGGAGCGGGGGGGATGACCGTAAGCAAAATGCGGTAATTGGATTGCAGAGAATAGAGAGCTTCCACCATTTGCAGCATAGCGCTCAGGGCCATAGCATCGGGAGAGCTGGGCAATATCAGCAAGTCGCACCCTTCTGCTAGAGTTTTCAGGTCTTCTGGGGTAGGTCGTGCGGGTGTATCGATGACGATGTGTTCGTAATCCCTGGCATAGCGCACGCCTTGCTTTTCATCGACCACTTTGAACGGCAGGGAGCCGCGAGCAGCCCAATCCAAGGCACTGCGGTTGAGGTCGCCATCTACCAACAAAGCGGGTGCTTTGGTTTGCAAGTAAGCCGCTAAGTGCAGCGCTGTAGTAGTTTTTCCGACTCCGCCTTTAAATGAGGCGATTGTGACAATCATAGGTAAGTCTGCTGAGTTCATCAACTAGATTTTACAGCTAAAACATCTGAATATTTAGATGTTTGAATGTTTGGATGTTCGATGTTTAGGCAAAGCCATCTATATTCTCTACGCTCAGGAGCTTAGCCAGAGCGATCGCATCCTCTTCTCAAATCTCCAGTACGTTCGTCTCCAGGCACTCGTTGACTGGGAATGAAGCGCGTGCATCGGTTGCTACACCAGCAGCCACTAGATTTAAGGTATCGGTGGTTGGCGCACAACCACCAGCAACGTGCAAATGCGAACATTGAAGTTCCATTGGACGATCGGCATCTTGAATCTGATGTTTAGTTACACTGTCAAAGCGCTCGACCCTTAGCACCTTCACCTTGAGCAACTATTTGCTCCATTCGTCCCATGCTGCCAAAGCCACTTTTGCGATGACTTCCTCGCGTACCGCATTGTTTGCCCCAGAATCTGAAACAAAAACGGAGATCGCCAGCCCGCGCTGGTCATTTTCTTCAGAATCTTCTAGTTTTTCGGTGCTATCGACAGATAAAGTGGCGTGAAAAACTGCTACTTTCAGGTTAGGTCTTAGTTGTCGGGCGATGGCAAATTCAGCAGCGAGTTCTTCAGGAGTTTGTCTAGTGGTCTTAGGCAGCGAAGCCGATTTAGATTGGAAATAATCGATGTTTTGCTCAAACATTTCAATCAACCCCGAGGGTCGTCAGATATGTTAGCTTTGGTGCAATGAGTGAAGAAAGGAAAGCCCAGGATATCCACTGCCAGATGTCTTTTGATGCCAAAGCGTGTATTTGTAGAAACAAAAACCTTTCGACTCAACACTAGCATTACAAGTGTTTTTTACCCATGAGTGAGTCAACTATTATCAATGTCGTCCACTGTGGTTTTTTTTGAGCAAGTTCCGCGCACCTTGCTATGTAATGTTGTCAGGATCTGATCTAGCGCGCCGTCTTCACACCAATTTTGGTAATGCCAGAAGACAGTGGAATATGGCGGTAGATCCCTGGGTAAGTCAGACCAATTACAACCGTTCTTGAGTTGATAAAGTATACCATAGACATCTCCAAAATAGTAACATTATATGGTAAAAGACATAAGAGACATTTTTTTACACACAAACATGAGCGACATTCTGAATCATATTGAAGAGAATCTTAAAGAAACACAGCGATTAATTGGTCTGGAATATGAACAGTTACAACAATTGCTCCAAAATGCCGAACGATTACATCATGAAAAACCAGCTTTACTAGAATCAAAAAAAGTGAGAATTATTGCGTGTGGAGGAGGTCGAAAACCCAAACTATCTATTCCCGAACAAATAATTTTAACATTGGTTTATCTTAGGCATATGACAACATTTTAACTTCTGGGCATTCAGTTTGGAGTAAGTGAGTCTACAGCTAATGATACATTTAACTATTGGTTGGCGCTGCTGCTTTGATTGCTACCATCTAGCTTGCTGGAACAAGTAAAAAAAAACGCTGCTGACCATGCAATAGTTAAGGAAATACTCAGAGAATATGAATTAATAGTAGATACCTACGAATAAGTCAGAGAAAGACCTGGAACTCGTGATGAACAAGAAAAATACTTTTCAGGCAAGAAGAGTAATCATACATTTAAAACTCAAATAATTATCATGCCAGATGGTAGAGATATAGTTGATGTTGTGGCAGGGGAACCTGAACCTAAAAGCGATATAACCTTATTCCGAGAATATCGCTCCGAGTTTGAGCTTCAACTCATATTTAAGGGAGACAAAGCTTACGTTGGAGAAGATTTAATAACAACTCCCATTAAAAAACCCAGTAAACGAGAATTAACAACAGAACAAAAAGAACAAAATAAAGCGTTTTCTGCTAGCCGAATTTTTGTGGAACATCGAATTAGATCGGTCAAGATATTTCGAGTTGCCCAAGAAAGATTTAGATTAAATCCCCAAAAATATGAGCAAGTAATTTTAACGATTTGTGGAATAGTAAGGTTGCGAATAGGAGCGCTAATATTACTATTATAAAAAGCGAGGCAATCGTCAGATTAAAATTAACACAGATCGCTCAATATTTCGAGATAATTATCAACAATAAATATCTCAAATTCTTGTTTTATCGTGCACACAAGCTAATTTAAGATGATTACATTTACGTCAAGGAGCTTAACTACACAGAGGCTTTGATTGTTTTCGGAGATGTTTCATCGAGGATTTGTCGCGCAAGTCCACACAGGTGCAATACGGTTTACTTAAGGGTTGGGAGGCTTGAAAATATTAAAAACACGAGGATTCATTTTTATTCCAGTACCTCTGTGTTTAACTTTTTTGGATTTAAACTTTGAAACAGGTTTTTTGACAACTCTTGGGTTATTTCTCTCAACTCTTTGTGGCAAAGTTGCATCAAGAATCTCCAAATTCAACCAAGTTAAAAAAAGGGGATTTCTTGTGCTTCTAGTCGCTGGAATTTTGGGACAGCGCGACGAATAACTCGTAATGTACCCGTGAAAGAAATACTTAATGGGGAAATTTCTGCACTATGCGCTGTTTGACAAATTAATGACCGCACAGCCCAATGCCCTAATAATAGACCATAAATTTCTTGCACTACTTCTCTTGGTCTTTGAGAACGAATATGAGTTTTTCTTTCTAATAGATGTACTTTGAATTCATCAATTGTATTTTCGACTTCCCAGCGTTGATGATATTCGGCAGCCAATAACTTTGCCGGAAAATTTTTAGGGTCTAATAAACTTGTAATTAAACGATATCTAATTTCTGCTGTTGGGTCGTTTAAGTTTTCAATTGTGTACTCGATTACTCTGATTTGGATTGGTTTAAATCCTTTTTTTCTGAATTTGCCTGGGGGATGAATAAAACTCAAGTAAGAACCATCTTCTAGTTGTGTTTCGTTGAGGAACTTCACATTTGACGGAATTCGTCCTAAATACTCACAACCCTTGCTGAGTGTGGCTGACACCATCGCATATGAATGTAAACCTCTATCCCACATGAGCAACATTTATTTAGTAACTGACCGCAGTAATCTTAACGCTCTGACTCTTTCTCCTATCTTATATGGACATATTAAGGCATCAAATATTAAGTGTGTTCCTGCTTCTACTAAAATAACTAATCTAGCTTTGGGAAAAGCCGCTCTTGTACCTGGGCGGCTACCTGGACGCCCAAAAACTCTGGCATTTTCATCACTATCTGGGAGGTCTAAACAGGTTCCATCTATTGCTACAACTCTCAATCCATTTAGAAAAGCTCCTACTGTTTCAGTTGTAGCCATTGGTCGTACCAACTGATGAAATAACTGGCTCATTACAAGACATCCTAATCTTTTTCGGGCTTTAGTAATAGCTGCCTTGCACGGAATTTTCCAATATCTACCTGTTTTTA
The DNA here is from genome assembly GCF_036701085.1 of Microcoleus sp. Pol7_A1. NCBI lineage: Bacteria > Bacillati > Cyanobacteriota > Cyanophyceae > Oscillatoriales > Microcoleaceae > Microcoleus > Microcoleus sp. Pol7_A1. The sequence goes on along the minus strand of NZ_JAUBQD010000058.1, from coordinate 38,378 downwards.
ACCAGACTTCATTCAGTCCATCAACCAGATTCTTTAGTACGTCGCGCATTGAGTCTTTTGACCATAAGCTCATTGCTACGAGCAAACATACTACCAGTTGTGATGGTAGCGCACGATGCCGTTTTTCTCTTGATTTTGTTTTCAAGATAGCCGCTTCTATTTCTGTTGATGGAATCGCTATCTCTATTGCTTTGAATATCTCGCTACTTTTGAGCTTCGGAGATTCTAATAATATTTTTTTGTACGTCACTATACTTGATTTACTTTTTTATACATCATACTTAGTGTACCTCTTGTTCGACCTTAAGTAAACCGTATTGCACACAGGTGGTCGAGTTTTTTCTTCTGGGGCAGTAATGGCTCGATAATTTCCCACTATGAGTCGCTCACATCGCCCTTAATAACCCATTTTCAGCCCTGACCTGTTTGATTTGATCTAGATATTGTTGATTTTACTCGATTGCCCAAAGATCTCAAATGGGTTCTATAGTCCTACAGATGAACCGTATTGAGGACGAATGGTTGCACCTTAAGCGAGATGAGCTAAATTCTCAAGTTTTTGCCGACGAGTACGATTTGGTGATTGCGATCACCGATGGTCTGGAAAACAGTGCTATGCGAGGTCAGTACGCTATTGAACGTTTTTGGTTTAATTAAGTGAAGCTACTTATAACACAACAAATAGGGTTTCATCATTTACTTACCGCCTTGCACCTTCACTTACACTTTTTTTATATATCGTTCACAAATTAGCACTAGCCGACTTTTTTGTGATAACATAGGCAATAATATCGATGGGTGCAAATTCTACAAAAAACTTAGACAAAATTATGAAACTTCTATAGAACCCATTTGAGATCTCTAAAGAGAAGCTGCCAACCTCTTAATCATTAGCCTGATGAACAAAGATTGAGCTTAGCAGTCGCATTCGATAGGGTTAGCTCAAAGTTTTTCACCAGGATCTTACATCGTTCCATCCAAGCATTTGACCGTTCTATCACCCACCAGGCGACTGCTCTGGAACAAATCCCGGCTTGCCTTGGGCTGCCTTTTCTTGTTTCGAGGGCTTGGTCGAGCGTTCAAACTTAATCTTCCGCATGATCTGCGGATACACCTTCTCCAACTCTTGGGTCAGATGCTCAGGGTGATAACCGTGGTCTAACAAGATGGTGATCTTCGGAATATTGACGGGCTTCGACTGGAAATAATCTAGGTGTTGTGTCAGCATCTCAATCAATCCGGCATCGTCTGAGATATTCGCTTAGGTGCAGTGAGTATCGAAGGGAAACCCCCATGTATCGACGGCAAGATGCCGCAAGATCCCATTCGTCAATTTGTAGAAACTTTCATCCTTTCGACTCCACACTGGCATTGCAGGTATTTTGCACCGCTTGCGAGTCAAGGATCATCAACGTTGTCCACTTGGCTTTTTTTACCTGTTGCCGCACTTGTCCATGTAAGATCGTTATCAGTCGCTCTATCACCCCGGCTTCGGGCAACTTCTTGTAGTGCCAGTAGACCGTTGAGTAGGGTGGCAAGTCACGCAGGCAACTCTTCCCAATTGCAGCCATTCTTCAGTTGATAGAAGATGCCATCAAGTGAGTTCTCGTTTCGTACAGTTGGTCGGTATCGTCCGTTTCTTCGTCGGCAATATCTCAACGAGTAAGGGTTCAAGTATTCCCCACTTGCTCGTCAGTTAAGCTGCTGGAATACGGCATGGTGGGTGAAGTTGGTTTTGGCAATGACTTTACTTCATCACAGTAAAAAAGTCAAATGGGTTCTATATTTTCTCCCTCTTTCTACTAATTAGTGGCACCATTAGATGAGCTTAGGGTATTGTTTTTACCCAAGTTCATTAGCTCACAATTAATTTATTGAGATATAATCCTTACTCCCTTGAAAAATAGCGTGAACTTCAATTCAGACTTGGAAGACTCTGTTTTAACTATTCAGCAGCTTGAAAGTAAATTAGACAAGCTAGAGCAAGAAAAGACTGAACCTATTGCAATTATTGGCATGAGTTGTCGCTTTCCTGGCGCTGACGATCCCGAAAGTTTTTGGAAATTACTCCGCTCCGGCACTAATTCGGCAAGCACAATTCCTGATGAACGTTGGAACATCAAAAACTATTACGATCCAGATCCAACTGTTCCAGGTAAAACGCCCCTGCGTTATGGCTATTTCCTGAAAGATATCGACCAATTCGATGCGGATTTTTTTAGGATTTCTCCTCGAGAGGCAGGTGCTATTGACCCTCAACATCGCTTACTGTTGGAAGTCAGTTGGGAAGCTCTAGAAAGAGCCGGACACGTACCAGATAGATTGGCAGGTAGTTCGACAGGTGTTTTCATTGGTCTCACCTGTGAAGATTACAACGATGTTATTCAAAAACGACCACCTGAGTTAAACAAACAACACGAATTGTTTTTTGTGACCGGAGTTAAATCTTATGCTGCATCAGGACGTATCTCCTACACTTGGGGACTGACGGGACCTGCCATGACTATTGATACAGCTTGCTCCTCTTCGTCAGTTGCTATCCACCAAGCCTGTACGAGCTTGCGTCAACACGAATGTGAGATGGCTCTGGCAGGAGGAGTTAATCTCATCCTCGATCCAACAGTCCATGTCTACACTTACAAAGGCAGAATACTGACTTTGGATAACCATTGCAAAGTCTTTGATGCTAGTGCAGATGGTTATGTCAGAGCCGAAGGTTGTGGTATTGTTGTTCTCAAACGTCTATCCGAGGCTTTGGCTGACAGAGACAATATTTTAGCAGTGATTCGCGGTAGTGGTGTCAATCAAGACGGGGCGAGTTACAGTTTTTCTGCACCAAATGGGCAATCACAGCAAGCATTATTAAATCGCGTCCTGACTCAAACTAAAATTCATCCCTCGGAAGTTAGTTATTTTGAAGCTCATGGTACAGGAACCGCTGTTGGTGATGCCACAGAATTGACTACTATTGAACAGGTTTTTGGACTGTACCACTCTAAAGAACTCCCGATAATGGTCGGTTCATGCAAGGCTAATATTGGTCATCCAGAACCAGCGAGCGGTATTGCATCTTTAATTAAATTAGTATTATCCCTTCAAAATCAAGAAATCGCACCTCAGATAAATATCCGAGAAATAAATCCTTGCCTTGACTGGGAAAAAAGCGCTGTAAAAATTCCAACTCAGATTGCATCTTGGCCTGAATCCAAGCCGCATATTGCAGCCCTGAATTGCTTTGGTATCAGTGGCACTAATTCCTGTATGCTAGTACAAGAAGCTCCTGAATTAAAACCTGTTTTTTCTGAGTGGAAACGTCCTGAGCATATTCTAGTTATATCTGCAAAGAGTTCGATCGCACTCAAGCAGTTAGCAGAGCGATATCGTCAACATCTAACTGTTAATCGAGAACAACTACTGGCGGATATTTGCTTTACAGCTAATACAGGACGACTACACTTGAACCACCGCTTGAGTATTGTAGGAGCTTCGTTGGAGGAAATGGAGGCGAAATTAAGAGCCTTTGAAAGAGGTGAGGAAGCGGTAGATTGTAAAAGCGGCGAAATCAATAACGCAGAAACGCCCAAAATTGCTTTCTTGTTCACAGGACAGGGTTCTCAGTATGTCGAAATGGGACGACAACTTTACGAGACGCAGCCTACTTTCAGGAAAACTCTCGAACAGTGCGATCGCATTTTGCAGCCATATTTAGAAAAATCATTACTTGAGGTTATTTATCCTCAATCTGGTACAAACTCGCCTTTAGATGAAACAGCTTACACTCAACCGGCTCTGTTTGCCATCGAATATGCTTTGTATTGTTTGTGGCAGTCTTGGGGCATTACTCCTGCTGTAGTTATGGGTCACAGTGTAGGGGAATATGTGGCTGCTTGTGTAGCAGGAGTTTTTTCCCTTGAAGATGGTCTGAAATTGATTGCCGCACGTGGAAAGCTGATGCAGCAGTTACCAAAGCGGGGGATAATGGTATCGCTTATGGCTTCCCAAGAACGAGTATTTGCTGCAATAGAAGAGTATCGCGGAAAAGTGTCCATCGCTGCCATTAACGGACCAAAAAGCACTGTTATTTCTGGAGAAGAGGAAGCAGTTAAAGTCGTGAGCGCTAAGCTTGAGGCTGAGGGAATAAAAATAAAGCAATTGCAGGTTTCCCATGCTTTCCACTCGCCATTAATGGAGCCAATGATAGCAGACTTTTTTAAAGTGGCTAACGAGATATCTTATTCGCCACCAAAGATTAACATGGTCTCTAATCTCACTGGAGAAGCGATCGCGAATGATATAGCCACTTCTGAATATTGGTGCCGTCACATCCTTTCACCTGTAAACTTTTTAGCAGGTATAAACAGCCTGTATAGCCTCGGTTATGAAGTATTTCTAGAGTGTGGTGCTAAGTCGATTTTATTAGGAATGGCACGCCAGTGTTTACCAGAAGGTTTTGGAACATGGCTACCTAGTTTACGTCCAGGACAAGCCGATTGGCAAATACTATTGCAGACTTTGGGACAGTTGTATGTAAGTGGGGTCAAAGTAAATTGGTCAGGCTTTGACAGCGATTATCCACGATATCGGGTAGTTTTACCGACATATGCGTTCCAACGGCAACGCTATTGGTTGGAAACTGAGAACGACAACAGTCATATAATTCCATCAGAGCAACTGGTTACTCAAAAGAAGCCAAAAGAGCTTAATTCTAACAAGGGTAAGAAAATGCTTTCCATCAAATTAGTCAAACTTTTGGAGCAACAGCGCCAAGAACTCATTAATTTACTGCTAGAAGAAACAGAAGCCGAGTTTGATGTTCGAGAGACAAATTCCCAAATAAATGGAGCGCAGAATTTAACTGAAAGTAATGGCTCAAAGGGAGAAAGATATCCTGGTATGGTGATGCAACAGCCTAATATTTTGCAACTGTTGAAAGTATCCAATAGCGATCGCCCTTTTATCTTAAGCAACTATCTTCAATCTCAGGTGGCAAAGATTCTTGGTGTACCTCAGATTCAGTTGTCAGTAAATTATACCCTGACTGAATTGGGGTTAGAATCTCTTTCAGCAATGGAATTGCGGGAAAAAGTTAAACAACAACTCGGGATTGATGTCCAGGTAAAGCAATTGCTGGGAGACATTAGCATTACTCATCTTACCGCTCTGCTGATTCGCGAACTCAGCAAATAAAATCCATGTATTTGGGAAAAGAGAAAATCCATGTATTTGGGAAATTTTCTGTTCATTCAATTGAAAAACTTAGAGGAAATGAGGAGTTATGCAACTAATTGACCTGAGTGTGACGATGGAGCCTACAGAGGGTGAACCTGTTCCCGTTGAGATCGAGTATGTGAATCATGAAGAAGGGGCTGATTTGCTAGGCAAGCCGGCAGGAATTGATCGCACGGCATTTCCTTCTGGCATGGGGTTATCAATTGAGTTTGTTAAATTGACAACTCATTCTGGAACTCATATAGATGCTCCCGCTCATTATGGCCCTTTATGCGAAGGACAAACCGCTAAAACGATTGAAGATTTACCTCTTGACTGGTTTTTCCATGATGGGGTGCTGCTCGACTGTTCGGAAGGGCCTGCTGATGAACCGATAACTGCTGCGGAAATAGAGCAAAAATTGGCAACGCTCAAGTATGATATTAAGCCTTTTGATATCGTATTATTGCGGACAGGAGCCGATAAGTATTGGGAAAAAGCTGAATACTTTACCAACTTCCGCGGTGTGACTCGGCAGGCGACTGAGTGGTTGGTTTTACGAGGGGTGAAAGTAATCGGCATAGATAGTTTCGGGTTCGATCCACCGTTTCATGTTATGTTATCAGAGTACAAAAAAAAGCAGCAGTCTGATTGCTTGTGGCCCGCTCATATATATGGGAGAGAAAAAGAATACTGTCAGATTGAAAGACTGGCTAATCTCGACAAGATTCCTTTAAATACGGGGTTTACTGTAGCTTGTTTCCCAATCAAAGTTCGCAATTGTGGAGCTGGTTGGAGTCGAGTTGTCGCAATCATTAAGGATTAATGGATGGCGAGCGTCACCAATCAATTACGATATTAGACCCTTATCAGCATCATCAATTATAGCGATTATTAGTCACCCGAGGTATGTTTTTGAATCTAAAAGCTTTACAATTAAATGAATTCAACATACCTCATGTATCTGAGAAAGGCTATAAGTGCCATTAAATCTAAACTGGAGCAGATCGAAATGAATTCGCAATTACTTTTAAAAGAGAAAGTAGCATTGATTACTGGAGGCAGTCGGGGGATTGGATTGGCGATCGCCCAAGGCTTTGTAACTGCTGGCGCTCATGTCGTCATCGCTGCTAGAGAACAAGGACGGCTCAATGATTCCATATCTGCATTGAAGGAGCTCGCTCATACTATTGATGCCGACAACGGTACAAAAATTCAAGTTTCTGGAGTCGTAGCTGATGTCCGCGACCAAGGGCAGGTAGAGGCGATGGTGGAAGATGTAATGCAACTCCACAACCGTATTGACATTTTAATTAACACGGCTGGGCGAGGGGGAGGTGGTCCAACTGTTGCCACCGATCCTGAGATTTGGTACGACATCATTGATACCAATCTCCACGGTGTTTATCGAGTTACCCGTGCAGTTCTAGCGCGATCTGGTATGTTAGACCGACGCTGGGGACGCATCATTAATATGGCTTCTACTGGGGGTAAGCAAGGAGTTTTGTTTGCTGCCGCTTACACAGCCTCTAAACATGGAGTAGTTGGCTTTACGAAATCCCTGGGATTAGAACTGGCTAAAACAGGAGTGACAGTCAACGCTATCTGCCCCGGCTTTGTAGAAACAGACTTGGCAGTAAAAGCGCGAGAGGTTTACTCACAGGTATGGGGAATAACTCCTGAAGAAGTTTTGAAGCGCTTTGAAACGCGCATCCCTTTGGGGCGCTATGTGGTTCCAGAAGAAGTAGCTCCAATGGCAGTTTACTTAGCATCAGACCTTGCCGCACCCGTACTCGCACAGGCTATTAATATCTGCGGGGGTTTAGGAAATTATTAAGATTAGATATTTCCAAAGTAGTGGTCTGACTTGCAACTTTCAAGCCTGCTTCATTTGACGAGTGGGTTGAGAAAGGAAATGCAACAACTTCTATGGAAGAGTTTTCAGTCGTTTCTACAAAAGGATCTTACCGCCCAAGCCATTGCACAGAAATGACGTACAAGCTGTCTTTATATTTGCATCTGCTATTTATGGAGAATATTGTTGTCAAAATTCTGGCATTTGGCGTTTTTCCACCTCACTAATGTGAAGCCCGAATAAGTAGGTAGGCGGGATTCAACTGAACCATGTAACTGTATGTAAACAGGATTAAATTAGTCACGCTTAGGAAATTAGGATAATTTACAAGTGTTTACATAATAGTTAAATTTTAGAGCAGTATCTACTTACAAGTTGTAGGATACTAAATGGGGGCATTTAGGTAGTATAATTTCAGCCATGACACTGGCAACAGTTGAAAAAACCATCCAACGAGAAACAAGGAATATTACTTATGGTGACTGAATTTCAGAAGAGAAAGCTCAGCTTGCGCTTTTATATGGTTGACACGTCCAAGAATGGAATCGTAGAATTATCCGACTTTGAACACCAAGGTCAAAAGGTTGCTGAACTGAGGGGAATTCAACCGGGTTCAGCAGAGTATGAGGAAATTATCTCCACCTATATCGGTATATGGGAAACTTACTGGAAGGGTGCTGATACCGATGGCGACAATGCAATCACTGTGGATGAGTACGTAAAGTTCACCGAGCGTGCAATTGCTGCAAAGGCTGAGGGAAAAGTACAATTGGTAACAGGTAAAGATGTTTTTGATACTCTCGATATAAATGGGGATGGAGAAATTGACTTAGAAGAGTATGCAATCTATTTGAAGGCAGTAGGTCGCTCGGAAGAAGACGCTAAAATCGCTTTTTCCAAAATTGACAGAGACGGCGATGGTAAACTTTCCCGAGATGAATTTGCTACAGCCATGTACGACTATCACACAAGTAACGATCCACAAGATCCCGCCAACTGGGCTTTTGGTTCGTATTGATCACCACCCACTATCCACAACAGCTAGTTTAGCTGCGTAAGTCCTAACTCCTAAGTAGCAACAACTTGGACAGGACTTACGCAGTCACGCTATAGGTAAAAAATGGTAGGGGGTAGAGATTATTTATGGATTACCCCTTTCAGAAATCGTGCGTGGGCGTAATTTTTATGGGATTAGTTTAGGATAATTTGTATGTCTGAATCCAAAGAACCAACCACCAAAATAGTCAAAGAAATCCCAACTCCCGATACCATTCTTGACGTACAACAAACAACCTGCTGTATTGTTGGAGGAGGGCCTACAGGAGCCGTTCTGGCGCTGATATTGGCGCGTCAAGGCATTCCCGTTATGCTGCTTGAAGCACACAAGACCTTTGAGCGGGACTTTCGGGGTGATGTAGTTCATGGCGGGGGCATGGAATTGTTAGAACAATTGGGTCTAACCGATCGCTTGCTCGAGCAGATTCCCCACTCCAAGGCTAAGGCAATTCAATACATTATTGACGGGAAAACCATTCCGTTCGTAGACTGGAGTGGCTTGAAAGGGACTCGGTATCCCTACATGACAATAATTTCCCAAGTGCAGTTAATTCAGTTTCTAACTGCTGAGGCGAAACGCTACCCAAACTTTCAGTTACTTATGGGTGCAAACGTGCAGCAGCTAATTGAAGAAGATGGAATCATTCGCGGTGTCCGCTATCGGGGAAGTGGTGGGTGGCACGAAGTGCGCTCTCACTTGACAGTCGGCGCAGACGGGCGGTTCTCCCCGGTTCGTAAATTAGCAGGTATGGAACTCATGGAGACTGCTGCCCCGTTAGATGTCTTTTGGTTTCGCTTGCCCCGACACGCCGATGAGCCAGAGGGTCTGTTTGTACGCTTGGGTAACAAGCGCTTCCTAGTTACATACAACACATACGACGGGAATTGGCAAATTGGCTACTACATTCTCAAGGGTCAATACCGCGAAATTCAGGCTGCTGGCATCGAAGCGTTGCGTCAGTCTATTGTGGAAGTAGTACCAGAGTGGGCCGATCGCGTACAGCATTTGGAGAATTGGAAGGACGTATCATTTCTCTCAATCAAAGTGGGCCGACTCGACCGATGGTATCGCGAGGGCCTGCTTTTGATTGGCGACGCCGCTCACGTGATGTTACCTATGGGTGGGATTGGCATCAACTATGGAATACAGGACGCTGTTGTCGCGGCAAACATCCTAATCGAACCGCTAAAACGCGGCGAGGTGCAGCTAAATCATCTAGCGGCAGTGCAGCGCCAGCGCCAGTGGCAGATACAATTTATCCAGGAGTTGCAGTATTTTATGCAAAGGCAGGTGAGCGTTAAAGCGCTGCAATCAGGTTACGCATTCAAGCTGCCGATATATTGGGGTCTGCCGCTGTGGCGTGACTTCATTGCCAGACAGTTGGCATTTGGAGTTTTGCCACCTAATGTGAAGCTCGCATACAGATTGTAAGTTAGAAAAAAAAACTAAATGATTCCTATTTCAGAACAAAATAATACTCAATCCTCTCAAAATATGCCACCGCGGTTAGCACTCTGGCCGATGATCAGTGCCTACTATGTACCGCAAATGATTTATGTGGTAGCGAAGCTTGGTATCGCCGATATGCTGAAAGACGGTGTGAAAAATTGCGATGAGTTGGCAACAGCAACTGAAACCAATGCGCCAGCGCTCTATCGCCTTATGCGCGCGCTTGCAAGTGTGGGGATTTTTACTGAAAAAGAACAAGGTTATTTTGATTTAACGCCAGTTGCTGTTTATCTCCAGAGCGATATTCCTGACTCAATACGTTGGGCAGCGATTATGTTTGCCGAGGAACAATATAAGGTTTGGGGAGAACTTATGTACTCAATTAAAACAGGAGCGAGTGCTTTCGATCACGTGTACGGTATGGATCTTTATCAGTATCTAGCCCAAAACCCAGAACAGGGCGAGATTTTTCATAAGGCGATGACAAGTATTGCGATTACAAGAGAAGATGTGGCGCTCGCAACAGATTATGACTTTTCGTCCATTAATATATTAGTGGATATAGGAGGGGGACGGGGAAGTACCATCGCTGAAATTCTTAAGGCTAACCCAACGATGAAAGGGATTCTTTTCGATTGTGCTCCAGCCCTAGAAAGTGCAAAAGAATTGATAAAGGCGGCGGGAGTTTTGCAACGCTGCGAATTTACAGTTGGAGATTTCTTTGAGTCCGTGCCTAGTGGCTGCGATGCTTATATTCTCAAGCGTATTTTGCACGATTGGGATGACGAACGAGCCATTGCTATCCTCAAAAATTGTCACCGCGCTATGGCAAATAAAGGCAAAATTTTGGTAGTTGAACGGTTGATTCCCCTCGGTAATGAATCATTCGCGGGTAAATTGATCGATCTGGATATGCTGGTAATGACTGGAGGCATTGAGCGGACTGAAAAGCAATGTCGCTCCCTGTTTGAGGCGGCTGGTTTTCATCTGACAAAAATCGGATCGCTACAATCGGATATGAGCTTAATTGAGGGCATTCCGATCTAGTCCGCGCTCCTTTATCATAATCTAAAATTCATCGCAGGAAATTGACATGAAAGTAGCATTTATCGGGCTTGGCAATATGGGCAAGGAGATGGCACCACATATCCTGCAAGCAGGCCACGAGTTAACCGTCTACAACCGCACTCGCAGCGCCGCTGATGGGCTGCAACAATTAGGCGCACGGGTAGCTGATTCGCCTGCCGATGCAGTGCAAGAAGCTGAAGTGTTGCTGACCATCGTAGCCGATGATAATGCGCTCAAAGAGGTTATCTTCGGTACAACAGAACATCCCGGCGCAATTGATAAGCTTCCTAGGGGTGCCGTACACGTCTCTATGAGTACGATTAGCGTGGCATTGTCCCAACAGCTAGAGTTAGCACACAAAGCAGTAGGGCAAGGCTACTTATCTGCCCCTGTCTTAGGCCGACCAGTAACAGCGCGAGCGGCAAAATTATGGGTTTTGAGTGCGGGTGAATCCGAGCTAATTGAGCGCTGTCGTCCCTTGTTTGAAGCGATGGGTCAGGGTGTGTTTGTAGTAGGCAACCAGCCTCACTTGGCCAATCTCGTTAAGGTGGCGGGAAACTTTACGATCGCCTCAGTTTTGGAGACTTTGAGCGAAGCCTTTGTGTTGATGCAAAAGTCGGGTATACCCCCCCTAAAATTTCTGGAGATTATCAACACGGCAGTTTTCAACTCGCCCGTCTATGAGGTTTTAGGAACAATGATTGCCGAAGAGCAGTACGAACCTGCTGAATTCAAACTGCGCTTAGGATTGAAGGATGTACGATTAGTCCTCGAAGCTGCGGAAAGTGCTGCTGTGCCCCTACCACTGGCTAGCCTGGTGCGCGATCACTTCATTTCAGGGGTGGCGCGGGGTGACGGTGATATCGACTGGTCAGCGATAGGGCGGGTCAATGCTTCAAATTCAGGCTTGTAGTATATAGCGAGCAAACCGCTCTGCTTTACTAAAAGTGATAACTCAACCTGATCTATTTGTAAAAGCCTTCCCTGTAATAATTTTGTGGTAATTTCTTCAGGTAATTATCCTGAGAACAGGGATTGTTCACTTTAAAAAGTCGAAAATTGAGTTTAAGAAATCAACAATCTAAGGAGATAAATTATGCCACACAGCACATTCAGCAGTCCGGTAAATGCTTCTTTAACAACTCTTTGGAAAATATTGGTGGAGAAACTGGAAAATCCTCGAAGTTATATTCCGGATGTTGAAGAGGTTAATTTTTATGAACAGAATGAGAATGGTATGCTGCGGGAAATAAAAGTTCGTGGCATGATACTAAAAGAAAGAATTACTATTAACGAGCAAGCCAGAGAAATAAAATCCACTTTAGTGGATCATCCTCTGTTTTCCGGGGATATTTTTAACAAGATCGAGTTGCCTTCTAAAAACTCTAGCGATCCCTTGATTCTCACTTTTAGCCGAGACTGGTATCCTTTAAATGAGGAGGCAGAAAAGGTTAATGAAGCAGAACTTGCCGCACATATGCAGCAGGTTCTGCTTCACACAAAAAAATTGGCAGAAGAGCACGACGGAAATTAATGAACCAATTATTAGGAGTGTCCGAGCATCTTAGATGGCTGCTAGACCAAAAGTGGTCTTTCAATTTCGTTCAGGACTTAAGCAACTGTCACAAATGCTTCGATAGCCTCTCCAAAAGTTCCAAACTTTGTCCTTGGTTGGTTGATGAGTGCCCTCCCTCGATCGGGGGGGTTGCAAAGTGGTGGTATGCTAATCGATCGCTAACAGTCAAAGAAAATTCAGCTATGATTTGTCCTTAATGTCAATCTAGTAATCTTAAGAAAAATGGCCATAAAAGAGGTAAACAAAATTATCTCTGTAAAAACTGTCGTCGTCCATTTATTGATAGCTACTCGCTCCTAGGCTATCCCAATTCGGTCACAAAACATTGCCTGCATCTTTAACTTGAAGGAAAGGGTTTTCGTCGGATAGAAAGACTAACTGGTGTTAGTCATAATACTGTTATTAACTGAGTTAAATTGGCTGGGTTAAGTTTGTCCCAACAGCCAGATTATGACGAGATTCCCGAAGTGGCGCTTGCTCGGTGAATTGCAAACATTTGTCGGGAATAAAAAAAAACAAAATTTGGCTCCAAACAGCCGTGAATAAAGGGTTTGCGGGAATTTTAGACTGGACTATAGGTGACAGATCCGCAGAAACATTTAAGCCTTTATGGAAAATTATTAAAGGGTTGAAATGTTTTTTATGCTACAGATGGTTACGTTGTTTATCCCCAGTTTATTGACGAGACTGGCCACATTATTAGCAAAACTTATATGACCCGCGTTGAAGGAGGAAATACAAGGCTTAGACATTATTTGGCACACATAAAAAAACTTTTTATTACTCTAAGTCTTTCTTGATGTTAGTCATATCAATTTGATTAGTCATTTATTATTTAAAGCATAAATTTTGCCTATTACTAGCTGAAATATGTTTGTTTCTTGCGGGTGTGCTATCGATAGCATACTGCTATTGTGCAACGCCATATTTTGACTGGTTGTCACCCCGTCAGGCTCCGAATTTCAGAGCGTGAAATGATAGCAACGGGAGCATCAAACCAAAACCAATCGTATCTACTAATACGCTTAAGAACAAAATAGAATGTACTTTGTGGTTGTTCATACTCAAAATTAGTGGGAGCAAGTCAGGTTGGCAATGTTTGTAAGTCTACTTAGCCACAGAAAGCGCTTCTGACCCTGCCCACTTAGGCGAGAATCTGGGCAGTTGAGCCGCGTCACGACTCTCGCCATCTTATCCCTTTTTTGTCAGTTTCGGCAGAAAATAATCTGGGATGGTTATATCATAAGACTTTTACCAAAAACCTTGATTTCAGCCATTATGTTAGAAAATAAATGCTCAAATCTTTGATCTATCTACAGTTGAAAATTTGATTCTATTTTTTAATTTCCCAGAGTGACAAAAGAGGGTTATACTGAGCATCAACCTCGGTGTGCAGGCCGAAATATTGTTTCAAGATAAGGACTGATACCCATCATACTTAGGAGTTGTTACTCCTCCAGGTACTTTCAAAACATTAATTGATAGGATAATTTGTATGTCTGAAGCCAGAGAAAAAAGCACCAAAGCTGTTAAAGATCTTCTGAGTGCCGATACCATTTTCGACGTGCAGCAAACAACCTGCTGTATTGTTGGGGGTGGTCCGACAGGAGCGGTTCTGGCACTAATTTTGGCGCGACAAGGCATTCCCGTGACGCTGATTGAGGCACAGAAGAACTTCAACCGCGACTTTCGGGGTGATGTACTTCACGCTGGAGCGATGGAATTGCTCGACGAAATAGGTCTAGGCGATCGCTTGCTGGCTGAACTTCCTTACTCTACGACTGAAACAATTAAATTTCTTGTTGGCGGAAAAACCATTACATTCGCGGACGTAAGTGGTTTGATGCAGACTCGATATCCTTACATGACAATCATTCCCCAGGGAAAGCTGCTTGATTTTATCATTACTGAAGCGAAACGCTACCCAAACTTTCAGTTGCTCATGGGTACAAACGTGCAACAGTTGATTGAAGAAGACGGAACCATTCGCGGCGTGCGCTATCGGGGAAAGGGGGGCTGGCATGAAGTGCGATCACACCTGACAGTAGCAGCAGACGGGCGCTTCTCTAAGATTCGTCAATTAGCAGGCATGGAATTTAACAAGGTAGCAATGCCACTTGAGCTATTTTGGTTTCGCTTACCTCGATACTCCAATGAAGCGGGGGGTGTAATCTCCCATTTTGGTAACAAGCGCATCTTAGTTAAATTCAATACCTATGATGATAATTGGCAGATTGCCTACTATATTCCCAAACCTGTTTTCCACCAAATTCAAGCCACTGGTATAGAAGCGATGCAGCAGTCAATTGTGGGAGTAGTTCCAGAATTTGCCGATCGCGTACACCATTTGAAAGACTGGAAAAACACAGCGCACATTGCACTTGAACTGGGTAGAATCGATCGCTGGTATCGTCCTGGTCTGCTTTTAATTGGTGATGCCGCTCATGTTATGTTGCCCTTGGGTGGAGTTGGCATCAACTATGCAATTCAGGATGCTGTGGCGGCGGCAAATATTCTGATTGAGCCCCTCAAGCGCGGTGAAGTGCAGCTAAATCATCTAGCAAAAGTGCAGCGTCAGCGCGAGTTGCCGATCGCAGTTATCCAAGGGTTTCAGTCTTTTCTGCAAAAAAATGTCACCGCCAAAGCGATCGGAGCAGATAAGACTTACAAGCTGCCTTTCTATTGGGGTCTGCCATTTATGCAGAATATTGTTGCCGAAATTCTAGCATTTGGCGTTTTTCCACCTCATGTGAAGCCGGAATACAAGTTATAGGATGCTAAATGGCGACATCGAGGTAGTACGATGTCAGTAATAACGCTGGCAACAGTTGAAAAAACAATCAAATAACAAAAAAAGGAAGATTATTTATGCTGACTGAATTTCAAAAGAGAAAGCTCAGCTTGCGCTTTTATATGGCTGATACCTCCAAGGATGGAATGGTAGAACTAGCAGACTTTGAACAGCAAGGTCAAAAGGTTGCTGAACTGATAGGGATTCAACCAGGTTCAACAGAGTATGAGAAAATTATCTCCACTTATGTCGCTAACTGGGAAATTTATTGGAAACCGGCTGATGCAGATGGTGACAATAAAATCACCGTAGATGAATACCTGAAGTCAGCCGATATTTTGATTGCGGAAAATACAGGCAAAAAAACCAAACTTAGGGTTAATAAAGCCTTTTTTGATTCTATCGATTTAGATAGAGATGGAGAAATTACATTAAACGAGTACACAATCTATTTGAAGGCAGTAGGTCGCTCGGAAGAAGACGCTAAAATGGCTTTTTCCAAAATTGATACGAATGGGGATGGGAAACTTTCCCGAGATGAGTTTGCCACAGCATTATACGACTATCACGCAAGTAACGATCCACAAGCGCCCGCCAACAGGTTTTTCAGTTTGTACTAAGCGTTACCCACCCCTGGTAGTTTAGCTATGAATTATCCCTACCAAATCTGGTGGGTGTGCGTAATTTTTATGGGATTAGTTATGGAGAATTTGTATGTCTGAAACCAAAGAACGAACCACCAAAACTAACAAAGAAGCCTTAATTCCCGATACTATTCTCGACGTACAGCAAACAACCTGTTGTATCGTTGGGGGCGGGCCGGCAGGGGCAGTTCTGGCACTGATATTAGCACGTCAAGGTATTTCTGTGATACTGCTGGAGGCACACAAAACTTTTGAGCGCGATTTCCGGGGCGACCTAATTCATGCGGGGGCGATGGAAATTATGGACGAACTGGGGATTTGCGATCGCTTGCTCGAGCACATTCCCCACACAAAGACTGACAAAATGGAATTCATCACTTCCGAGCAGAGGGTGACGTTCGCAGACTTCAGTCGCTTGAAGAGTAAGCACTCCTACATCACCATACTGTCCCAGGGAAAGTTGCTTAGCTTTCTCACTATCGAGGCGAAACGCTACCCAAACTTTCAGCTAGTTATGGGTGCGAATGTGCAACAACTAATTGAAGAAAATGGAGTTATTACAGGGGTTCGCTATCGGGGAAGTGGTGGCTGGCACGAAGTGCGATCGCAATTAACAGTAGCAGCCGACGGACGCTTTTCCAATATGCGTAAATTATCAGGCATGGAACTGATCGAGGCTGTAGCACCCATAGATGTCTGTTGGTTTCGTCTGCCCAGAAATGCTGAAGAGCCAGAAGGTGGTGTGAGCATACGCCTTGGCAGCAAGCGAGCCTTAGTTGTATACAAAACCTTTGATGGGAATTGGCAGATTGGCTTCAACATTCCCAAGGGACACTACCAACAGCTTCAGGCAAAGGGCATAGAGGCTATGCGACAGTCTATTGTCGGGGTAGTCCCAGAGTTTGCTGATCGCGTGGAACATCTCAAAGATTGGAAGCAGGTAACGCTCCTTTTAGTCGCAGTGGGCCGACTACCTCGCTGGTATCGCCAGGGACTGCTTTTAATTGGCGACGCAGCCCACGTCATGTCGCCTCTGGGTGGGGTTGGCATCACCTACGCCATCCACGATGCTGTTGCCGCTGCCAACGTCTTGAGCGAGCCGCTCAAGGCAGGTCAGCTACAGATTTCTCATCTGGCAGCAGTGCAGCGCCAACGAGAATTACCCATAAAAGTCATCCAGGCATTTCAGTATTTTACGCAGACGCAGGTTAACGCCAAAGCACTCCGAGCGGATAACACGTTGAGGCTGCCGATATATTGGGGTCTGCCATTGTTACCTGACATCGTTGCCCGACTGCTGGCGTTTGGGATTTTCCCACCTCATTTGAAGGCAAAGTTAAGGTTTGTATGATGATGATGAAGTCTGCGGGGTTTTGTTAAGCTATAGCAATCCTAAATCATTTGTGAAGACTATCTACAGCGTTTTAATAAATTTAATTTGCTTAGCGGGTGACAAGGCACCTCTAGTTTAAACAGGACAAAGGTTTGAGAGAATGGTAAGGCAAAAAAATAAGGAGCCACACGGGCTCCCCAAAAAACAAAATGTTGCCCCCATCATACCAAAAAATCCTGCGTACTCATCTCAATGAAAGCCAGTACTTAACCTTACAACTGCTGTTGTTATTGCTTCAGGCTCATCGTCAGGTCAAACTCTCCGTATTAGCCAGTGTCTTTCCTCAACCAATTCAATATCAAAGCCGCAAACGAAATTTACAACGTTTTTTAGTGTTGCCTCAGTTGTGCGTCAAACTGTTGTGGTTTCCCCTGATTAAATATTGGATTCGTCAAGAGCAAACGGGAAAGCGCTTAAACCGAGAACAACGTCGTTGTGTACGAAAACTCAAGCATCAAAAGTATGGCTATTGGATCATTGCAATCGACCGAACACAGTGGAAAGGACACAATATATTTATGGTTAGTCTGGTCTGGGGAACTCATGCTCTTCCGATATATTGGGAAGTCTTAAAGAAGTCAGGTAACAGTGACCTCAAGACTCAAAAACGACTTTTAGGTACAGTCCTTCTTCTGTTTAAGAACTATCCCGTCTTGGTCTTAGGCGATCGAGAGTTCCATAGCCCCAAACTCGCATCATGGCTTGATTCCAGGGGCGTATCCTTTGCACTGCGTCAGAAAAAGGACTTCCAATTTCAAGAGAATTTAGGTGAAGACTATCAAGTGCTCAAAAAGCTTGGCTTCAAACCTGGGATGTCCAATTTTTATCAGAATATTTTGGGAAATAAAGGAGACGGTTTAGGACCATTTAATCTGGCTGTATATTGGAAACGAAAATATCGTAAGCCAGGGCCAAAAGAACCTTGGTATATTCTGACAAATCTCCCCAATCTGAAGCTTAGTTTAGATGTTTATTGTTGTCGGTGGGGTATCGAACAGATGTTCAAAGATTACAAAACTGGTGGTTATAATTTAGAAGATACCAAGGTCAATGAAGCTCGCTTTTTAGCCTTAGTCTTGTTGATTGCGATAGCTTATAGTTTGGCAACGATTCACGGACAATGGATCAAGAAATTAGGTATAGAAATTTATGCTGGACGGCTCAATGAGCATCAAGACAAAACGCCACGCCAGAGTGAATTTAGTCTGAGCCTCTATGGACAACGGTGGATCTATGGGATGGAATTATGGAACGATTGGGTAATAAGTCTAATTGCACTCAAGCCCCATAAACGTCTCTATTTTCAGCGTGGCTTCTACGCCCTATCCCTCATGCAGCAAGCATTATAGGTGCGTTGTCACCCGTTAAGTTTAATTTGTTGTTGATTCTTTCGATTATTCTATTAGTTGTTCTTTGCTCAAAATAACCGACGATATCCGGGAGCCACCGCTTAATTGAGGGGATTCGTTGTTGCTGATTTTAATCGACACTAAAATTTTGTAATGTAAAGATTTTTGTCACTACTAAAAACTTATGCTATATGGTGTATTATTTGCACAAATAGCAACAGTTGAAAAAACCATTAAACGAGAAAACCAGGAAGATTATTTATGCTGACTGAATTTCAAAAGAGAAAGCTCAGCTTGCGCTTTTATATGGCTGATACGTCCAAGGATGGAATCGTAGAATTAGCCGACTTTGAACAGCAAGGTCAAAAGGTTGCTGAGCTCAGGGGGATTCAACCCGGTTCGACAGAGTATGAAAAAATCATCTCCGCCTATCGCAATATATGGTCAATTTATTGGGAGGGCGCTGATACAGATGGTGACAATAAAGTCACCCTGGATGAATATCTGAAGTTCGCAGATCGTGTGATTGCGGTAAAAACAGACGAAAAAACTAAATTGGAGCAGGTTAAAGCTCTTTTTGATATTATCGATGTAGATGGCAATGGAGAGATTGAATTAAAAGAGTACGCAATCTATTTGAAAGCAGTAGGAAAATCGGAAGAAGACGCTAAAATTGCTTTTTCCAAAATTGACACGAACGGGGATGGGAAACTTTCCCGAGATGAATTTGCCAAAGCTCTATACGACTATCACGCAAGTAACGATCCACAAGATCCCGCCAATTGGGTTTTCGGTTCGTATTGAACACAGTCGTATAGCGGTTCTCAGAAAGATGAGGTATGATTGACAGATTATATAACCATTTAAACGTATAGGGCTGAAGCCCAACTACGTACCTCATCTTTTTGAGAAAGGCTATATATCGGTTAAAGCTCGCATAAAGAGGAACCGTTTCAGACAGTTCTTCTAAAGGCAACATCTTTATTCAGATCGAAGTAGGGGATTTTTACAAAATAGAAATTCTCTACCTTTCCCATTAATAGTAAACTGCTTTTAACGCTATGTACCAACAAGAAAATTTTCAATCTTCACAACAGATATCTCCCCAGACAGCCATGCAGCAAATGATAACTAGCTATTGGCTGACCCAGGCGATTTACGTTGCTGCCAAACTTAATATTGCCGATTTATTGAAAGACGGCGCGAAGAGTTGCGAGGAACTGGCAATAGAAACTAAAGTACACGCGCGATCGCTTTACCGGCTCATGCGTGCCCTGGCGAGTGTGGGGATTTTTGCTGAGACTGAACCGGATTATTTTACCCTAACACCGCTTGCTGCTTGTCTGGCGAGTGAAGTTCCCGGCTCGCTGCGTGCTTTGGCTATTATGAATGGGGAGGAATTCTACCAAGGTTGGGGACATTTGATGCACAGCGTGCAAACGGGAGAAAACGCTTTCGAGCATTTATACAGCACGAACCTTTTTCAGTATTATGCCCAAAACCCCGAACCCAGCAAGATTTTTGACTCAGCGATGACGATTAAATCAGAAAATAGACAAGACCAGATCGCCTCTAGCTACGACTTTTCATCGATCGGCAAATTAGTCGATGTAGGAGGTGGATGCGGAAGTTTAATTTCCATGATTCTCAAGGCAAACCCTACTATGGAAGGGGTTTTGTTTGACCTAGCGCCAGCGATAGAAAGTGCAAAAGAGTTGATAGCATCAAAAGGAATTGCGGAACGCTGCCAATTAATTAGCGGAGATTTCTTTGAGTCCGTGCCTAGCGGTGGCGATACTTACATTCTCCAGAACATTGTACATGACTGGGACGATCGACGGGCAATTACTATCCTCAAAAACTGCCGCCGCGCTATGGGGGATAAAGGAAAGCTTTTGTTGGCTGAAATGGTAATTCCGCTCGGGAATAAAACCTTATCATCGTTCTCGTTTCTCGACCTAAATATGCTAGTGATGCTTCCTGGTGGCAGCGAGCGAACGGAGGCTGAATATCGAGCGCTTTTTGAAGCAGCAGGTTTCCAACTGACCAAAATCGTGCCCACGCAATCGACGATCAGCCTAATTGAGGGCGTGCCAGTTTAGAAATATGCTTTGCTGAACTCCTACCTAATGAAAATTTCACCACTTTTCAATCAACAATCCCAGTTAACGGTAGTGATTTTTTTTTAGAACTTGTTTAATAAATTTGTAGAGCTTAACTGGCTTTTTCACCTTGTCCAGAAACTCCCAAAGTTAAAAGCTAAAGACAGCCTTTGTGGAAAAAAACTGGATATCATAAATTTCTCCAAAATGGAAACTCATCGCCTTAAGGCTAGGAGGAGTTTTTTAGGCTGTTTTCCGCAGTGAAATTACTAACTGATAATGGTTGACAATTAAGCTAGACATTGCTACATTTGAAAGAAATTAAGCACAACCTCGAATTCGAGCGAGTGTCTAAAGGCTTTTTGACTAAGCCGTTGCGCTCCATAGTTCACCTAGCTCTCAAGAATCCCATTCCCTGAGCGGGGTGGGAGTGTCAAACCGATGCCAAAGGACATGATATGACCTCCCTACAAAACCTCTGGCATATAGGGAAATTCCACTTCATCTGAAGGGGAAATCGATGCAACGGAAGGTCAGCAATGACGCTGGCAACAGAAAAAACCATCAAACGAGAAAACGAGGAAGATTATTTATGTTGACTGAATTTCAGAAGAGAAAGCTCACCCTGCGCTTTTATATGAACGACACGTCCAAGGATGGAATCGTAGAATTAGCCGATTTTGAACATCAAGGTCAAAAGGTTGCTGAACTGAGGGGGATTCAACCGGGTTCTACCGAGTATGAGAAAATTATTTCCACCTATGTCCTTCTGTGGGAAACTTATTGGAAACCTGCTGATGCAGATGGCGACAATCAAGTCACCGTGGATGAATACCTGAAGTTCGGCGATATTTTGATTGCAGCAAATAAAGACGCAAAAAACGAAAAAACCAAATTGGGGCCGAGTCAAGCTGTTTTTGATACTGTCGATATAAATGGGGATGGAGAGATTGACTTAAAAGAGTATGCAATCTATTTGAAGGCAGTAGGTCGCTCGGAAGAAGACGCTAAAATCGCTTTTTCCAAAATAGACAAGGACGGGGATGGGAAACTTTCCAGAGATGAATTTGCCATAGCCCTATACGACTATCACACAAGCAACGATCCACAAGATCCCGCCAACTGGGCTTTTGGTTCGTATTGAACGCCACTCCAGCTAAGTCCCCAGCCGTACATCGGTTAAATTTCGCAGAAATAGGAACCGTTTTAGAGACTTCTTTTGAAGGAAACATCTTTAATTAGATCGAGGTAAGGAATATTTACAGAATAAAAATTCCCTGCCTCGGTCAACCAACTTGTGTCATTTTTTTACTAAGGTCAGAGAAGTTAGATTTATGAAAAAGCTAGCAGTTGTAACGGGTGCTAATCGCGGATTAGGTTTTGAAACGTGCCGCCAACTGGCACAAAGAGATATTCAAGTCATTCTCACCAGTCGCGATCGAGTCAAGGGTCAAACGGCAGTTGATAAATTGCAAGCGGAGAAATTGGATGTCAAATATCACCCGCTTGACGTGACTAATCCAGAGAGCATTGAAAGTCTTTCTCAATTTATTAGCAAAGAATTTGGTCACTTGGACATTCTGGTTAATAATGCAGGCATTCTTACAGATTGGGTCGAAAATCCAGACGGAGATATCTTCAAGGCGAAAGTTGACACCTTACGTGAAACAATCGAAACTAATGTCTATGGGCCATTACAGTTGTGCCAGCAGTTAATCCCGCTGATGAAAGTTCAGAATTATGGACGGGTTGTGAATTTATCTTCTAGTCTAGGTAAGTTATCAAGCAATATGGATTTTACTGTATTTCCCACATACGGAATTACAAAAACTGCGGTAAACGCAGTGACGGTACTATTTGCTAATGCCTTAAAAGACACGAATATCTTGATAAATTCAGTCAATCCAGGCTGGGTTCAAACTGATATGGGTGGCCCCCATGCGATCCGCACGATTGCAGAAGGAGTTGATACGATTGTGTGGTTAGCAACGTTGCCGGATGGTGGGCCGACAGGGGGATTTTTCCAAGATAAAAATCTGATTACTTGGTAGATGCACGAATTTGTGAAAGCTGTGCGATCGCACAGCTTTCACAATTCTACCTTTAGTGAAGTAAGAACTTTCAGATAATAAGAAAAAAAACTTAGTTAGGTATGAACCGATTATTAGGTGTATCCGAGCATATTAGGTGGCTGCTAGACCAAAGATGGTCGTTCAATTTCGCTCTGACGGCGCGAGTTAGAGGGACGATCGCCATCCCACAGCTAACTAATGCCCTCGCTTGGGTACAGCGCCGTCATCCCTTATTAGCTGTAAAAATAGCCGTTAACGAACATCAGCAACCGCGATTTGTATCAGAAGGCGTTCCCCCCATCCCCCTGCGAGTGGTACAGCGACAAGGAGATCACCACTGGTGTCAGGAAACAGAAGCCGAACTGTCGCTTCCTTTCTCCTATAGCACAGAACCGCTGCTGCGCGTAGTATTTCTCCAGGGTGAGGCAGTTTCGGAACTGATTTTTACCTGCTACCACTCCATCTGTGACGGTTTATCAACAATCTACTTAATCCGGGACATCTTGCAGGAAATTAGCACCCCTGGTAGCACTCGCGAGATATTGCCAGAACTTCCCTGCTGGGAAGAACTTATTCCCCTCTCGAAGAAGGACAGCATCAGTGGTAATGCGATCGCCACCGCCGCACCGACTCACAAAATAAACCCATCTAATGCTGGCGTAGATTTGAATCGTGTCAGCGATCGAAAGCAAATTAAAAAAAGCCAGGGATCGAGGATCTTGCACTGGAGCCTCTCTACAGAGGAAACCGTTACAAATGCTGGCATAGATTTGAATCGTGTCAGCGATAAAAAGCAAATTAAAAAAAGCCAGGGCTCGAGCATCCTGCACTGGTGTCTCTCTCCAGAGGAAACCGCTACATTTGTTTCGCGTTGTCGAGAGAATCAAACTAGCGTTCAAGGTGCTCTCTGCACAGCCTTTCTCCTGTCAATAGGCGAACAGATGAATTACCCAGAAGATACGGTTCACAAATGTCTCTCTCCTTGCAATATACGAAAGTATCTCGTGCCAGAAATAGGGGAAGATTTTGGCTTATACATCTGTGGTTTATTAACTGCCCACACTCTGAAGCCAGAAATAAATTTCTGGGATTTGGCGCGAGAAATAAAACA
This sequence comes from Microcoleus sp. Pol7_A1, assembly GCF_036701085.1. Taxonomy (NCBI): domain Bacteria; kingdom Bacillati; phylum Cyanobacteriota; class Cyanophyceae; order Oscillatoriales; family Microcoleaceae; genus Microcoleus; species Microcoleus sp. Pol7_A1. Next base: position 14,703 of record NZ_JAUBQD010000058.1, on the reverse strand, counting down.
TCAACTTAATGAATGGACAGCAGGCAAATTATTTGAGGATATTCCACGAACTAAGGCATTTCTCTCCACCAAACCAGACCCACAAATGGTCTACGACCAAATGGATAACAACATTAAACTGGTTGTCACCAATCTGGGGCGCTTAAATATACCACAAAATTATGGCTCTCTTTTTTTAGAGGCTATATATGGCCCAACAGTGCAGTCTTCTGAAAATGCAAAAACTGTGGGTGTAATAACGCTGGGAGATCGGATGTTCTTGACTTTGACCTTCTCAGAATCAGTATTGCCACGCTCCCTTGCTAAGAAAATTCAGATCGGTGCGATGCGGCAACTTAGCGAAGCTTTAGAAACTCCCAGTCAAGCTTTCGATCGCGCTGGATTAGGTATCGCATAACAAATTATTCGCCGTTCTCCCGTGAGATTTTAGATGATTAAAATAAATTTAGGAGGCATCTATGAATTCCGATCGGCTAGAGTTTAATCACTGTTGCGTTAATGGTTTAATTTTGCCACCTTTCGTAACAGAAGAGCGACTTCGTAATTTGGCAACTTTCCAGACAAAACCAGGAGATGTTTTTGTAGTCAGCTATCCAAAGACAGGAACAATATGGCTAACTCAAATAATTAAAGCCCTCGCCAAACCAGGTCTACCAGAAGGAATAGATGTGGTACAGATTGGGGTAGACACAGTACCTTTTTTTGAATTGAACGAGACAAAAAAACTAGAAGCTTACCCCTCGCCTCGCTATATATACACACATTTGCCATATTCCCTGATGCCAGACGATCGCGAGAATAATTTAAAGTATATCTATCTGGCTAGAAACCCAAAAGATGTGGCTGTTTCGTATTTTTATTTCATGCAAGCTTTGAAACTGTATAGCTTTGAAGGGACGTGGGACATTTTTTTGGAATATTTTATGAACGGAAATCTTCCTTATGGTTCTTATTACACTCACCTGCTCGATTGGTTGCAAAAGAAAGAGCAAAAAAACCTACTTTTTCTAAAATACGAAGACCTTCATAAAGATTTCTTAGGGAATATCAATAAAATTGCTGATTTTCTAGGCTGTGCTTTATCGGAAGAAGAAGCGCAAATAATCTCTCAAAAATGTAGTTTTTCGTACATGAAAGCCAACCCAATATCGAATATGGATAGCATAGCAAACCAAATGTATAAAAAGGGAAGTAACTACTCATTCATGCGGAAGGGTACTGTCGGCGACTGGCAGAACTATTTTTCCGACAAGCAGTTGGAAGAGTTCAACCAAGTGTGCGATCGCTATATGGAAGGAACTGGCATTGATTTTGAATTTATATTGGAGTAATTTCTTGCTGACGGATTTTTTTTTAAATAGCCAATATCCGCCCTGAATAGACAATATATTTTGGAGAATTTTCATGTCTGAAGCAAGAGAAGAGGCGATCGTAACTGACAAAGAACCCCCGATTTCCGATGCCATTAAAGACGTGCAGCACACAAGCTGTTGTATCGTAGGGGGCGGGCCTACAGGGGTGGTTCTGGCACTGATATTGGCGCGTCAAGGCATTCCCGTAACGCTGATTGAGGCACACAAGAATTTCGATCGCGATTTTCGGGGTGATGTCCTGCACGCTGGGGCGATGGAAATTATGGATGAACTGGGTCTAACGGAGCGCCTGCTTGCTCAGATTCCTCACTCCAAGAAGGAGAAAATGGAATTCGTAACCCCCGATCAAAGGGTGGTATTTGCAGACTTTACTCGCTTGAAGAGTCGGCACCCTTACTTCACAATAATTCCCCAACCAAAGTTTCTGGAATTTCTGATTGCCGAGGCGAAACGCTACCCAAGCTTTCAGTTGCTTGCAGGTGCAAACGTGCGACAGTTGATTGAAGAAGACGGAATTATTCGCGGGGTTCGCTATCGCGGAGAGGGGGGCTGGCACGAAGTGCGATCGCACCTCACAATAGGCGCAGACGGGCGCTTTTCCAATGTCCGCAAATTAGCAGGTATGGAACTGATTGAGACTGCTGCCTTACCCATCGATCTGCTTTGGTTTCGCCTGCCCCGACAATCCCAGGATCAGGAGGGTTTAATCGTGCGCTTTGGTATCAAACGCGCCTTGGTAATATACAACACTTATGATGGCAATTGGCAGATTGCCTATTACATTCCCAAGGGTTACTACAGTCAGCTTCAGGCTGCTGGCATAGAAGCGCTGCGACAGTCTATTGTCGAAATTGTCCCAGAGTTTGCCGATCGCGTGGAGTATCTAAAGGATTGGAAGCAGGCATCCCTTCTCACAATCAAACTAGGCCGACTCGATCGCTGGTATCGCCCCGGTTTACTTTTGTTGGGTGATGCCGCCCACGTCATGTCATCTATGGGCGGAGTTGGTATCACCTACGCAATCCAGGATGCTGTTGCTGCGGCGAACATTCTAATCGAACCGCTCAAACGCGGCGAGGTGCAGCTAAAGCATCTAACAGCAGTGCAACGTCAACGAGAGTTACCGGTAAAAATCATGCAGTGGTTTCAGTCATTTGTGCAGACGAATGTCACCGCTAAAGCAGTACAAGCAGATAAGACATTGAAGCTGCCTGCCTATTGGAGTATGCCGATTTTGCGCGACATTCCTGCCCAAATTATGGCATTGGGAGTTTTCCCACCTCACCTAAAGAAAAAATACAAATTGCTGGATGACAATGTTGATGCTGCTGTTACGTCATCTGAGAAAACCCTGACAAACTAAAGCTGCACTAGCAAGTTTACTGCTGACAGGCGTGCTATAATCCGCCCATTGAGGCGGCTAATTGAAGGATATTTTTAACGAAAGTATTGAGCAAATACTTGTCAGAAATTAGGTAGTCTGTGGCAGACAGATTCACCCATTTTACTTAGGGAAAAAACTTAAATATGAATCGATTATTAGGAGTGTCCGAGCATCTGAGATGGCTGCTCGATCAAAAATGGTCATTCAACTTCGTTTTGACAGCGCGTATTAAAGGGGCGATCGCCGTCGAATCGCTAACCGATGCCCTCGCTTGGGTACAGCGCCGACATCCTTTATTAGGTGTAAAAATAGTCACCGACGAACATCAGCAACCGCGCTTTGTATCAGAAGGCGTTCCCCCCATCCCACTGCGAGTGTTGCAGCGACTTGGAGATAACCATTGGTGTCAGGAAACAGAAGCCGAACTTTCGCTTCCTTTCCCCTGGAACACAGGCCCGCTAGTGCGTGTCGTATTTCTCCAAAGTGAAGAGGTTTCGGAACTGATTATTACCTGCCACCACTCCATCGGCGACGGTTTATCAACAATCTACTTAATCCGGGACATCTTGCAGGAGATTAGCACCCCTGGTAGCACTCGCGAAATATTGCCAGAACTTCCATCCTGGGAAGAACTTATTTTTCTGAGTGAGGATAGTATTAATGGTAGTGCGATCGCCCAGAGCATACCAATTCAAAAAAAGACTACATCAGAAAATGCGGGCGTAGAGTTGAATCGCGTTACGGACACAAAGGCTATTCAGGAAAGCCAGCGATCGAGCATACTTCACTGGGATCTTTCTCCAGAGGAAACCACCATACTTGTTTCGCGCTGTCGAGACAAAAAAACTAGCGTTCACAGTGCTATCTGCGCTGCTTTTCTCTTGGCAATAGCCAAACAAATAAATTGGCCAGAAAATGCCCTTCACAAATGTGTCTCTCCGTGCAATGTTAGAAATTACGTTGTCCCAGGAATTGGTGAAGATTTTGGGCTTTATGTGTGTGGTTTATTTACTGCTCACGAGATCGCTCCAGAAACCAGCTTCTGGGAAGTAGCGCAAGAGGTCAAGCACCAAATAAATGAGTTGACAGCGCTAGAGAAAATATTTAAGTATATTCGACCAACTAAAGCTTTTCTTTCTACCCAGCCCGACCCGCAAATTGTGTATCAGCAAATGGCACAAAAGGGGGATTTATGCGTCACAAATTTAGGGCGATTAAATATCCCACAAGAATTTGGCTCTCTATCTTTAGAGGCCATCTACGGCCCTATAGTGCAGTCTTCAGAAAATATAAAGATTGTAGGCGTAACAACGCTGGGAGGCAAAATGTTCTTGACTTTGACCTTCTCTGATTCGGTTTGGCCGCGATCGCTTGCCGAACAAATTAAGCGTGAAGCGATCGAGCAACTTCAAGAAGCAATTTGTTCAGAAACTCACAGCAATTGCCATAGTGATGATATCCTTTTAGCTTCGGAACTATGATATTAACGTGAATCTGTGTAGGAACTCCGACTTATGGCTACATCTTCTCCTGACTCAGCATCTAGTTCTTCTGATCGGTGGTTGCGCGGCTTAAGTTTGGTATTGCTGGCCACTGTTGCCGTATCGCTTCAGAATGTCATAACTAGAATTGCTCTATCCCCAAAGGCTATTCCCATTCTGGGAGGAATTATTAACCTGGGGGGATATATTGACCCCACTGCCGATAAAATGCAAGTTACGCTGCTAGAGCTGCTGCTGCGAATTAGCTTTGTAGTACCGCTTTCGTGGCTAATTATGCCTGTGTTTAAACCGGGAGCTTGGGGAGAGGCGCGATCGGTAATCCTAGGTAGCGATCGGATGCTGAAATTGCAGATTGTAGCAGCAGGCATTTTTCTATTTTTGTCTCAAATAGGTATTTATTTATCGATCGCAAATATTGGCCCAGCAATGGCAATCACCATCTTCTTTACTTATCCGACGGTGACAACGCTGTTGGCTTGGAAATTATTTAGCGATCGCCCATCTTTGCAGCAATGGTTAGCAATTATCTTGATTTACATCGGCTGTGCTTGGCTAGCATTCAAGCCAATCGATCAAAACTTATTTTGTCCGCCGATCTGCGTAAAACACCCGCCCAGTGCCGCCGCTTTACCTCCTGCACCCAATCAAACTCCAACTCCCAACGCATCAAATGCGCCTACGATTCCCAAGCCAGCAACCCAATCAAATCCCATCATCGGTTATCTCGCGGCAATCATATCCAGTATTGTCTTTGCATTGGAAGGAATAATTGCCCAATCCTGCTTTAGTAAAATCAATCCTGCTACTTTTACAGCCCTGGTTTTTACAGTAGAGTGGTTAGTATTAATGGCGGTAACGCTTCCTTTGATCCATGTAGATATCAATCAAGGGCTGATATTGATGGGAGGTTTACTCTGCTTGACTACTTTCTCTACATATTTGTTTAGCAACTTTGGGATTAAGGCAATTGGAGCAGCTTCTACTGCAATTCTTGTCTCCAGCCGCCCCGCTGTAACGTCGATTTTAGCATTACTAATTATTGGCGATACATTGCTACCAGAACAGTGGGGTTCTATCATAGTTGTAACTGCGGGAGTGGTATTGATGAATGTGGCAAAGACTATGAAAAAACCTACTTAGTTTAAGTGCAATTCTTCAGGGGGCGACAATCGCCCCCTGAAATGGATTTCCGTTCCAAGGAATTCCCAAAATGATCTATAGAACCCATTTGAGATATTTTAGCGATCGCGTCTAGCAGTTGTGAGGCTCACAGCAGGCTTTTGCTCACAAAGGAGTGCTTGAAGAACTGATGAGAGTCTTACCTTGTCAAGTCCGCGAGCAGGTAAAAAAAATGGAAGCGTGAAGCGATGTAGCAATTTCAAGAAGCGATATAGCAATCCTCGCATCAGTCGCAAAATCTAGCGAGACCAGAATCCTTGCAGTGCGAGCCAGAAAGCTCGCGTATAATGCAAGCAAATCATTGAGGATTGCTATATACTCAGAAACTCACAGCAAAGGTTTCGATCTTTACTTTTAAAATAAATGCCAATACCTGTCTAGCCTAAGTTCTTGACAGATTTATCGCTGCATTTATCTCGCTATCTAGATGACCAAATATCTATCATCCAAACCCAATAAAACAGTCTGCCTAAGAAGCTACAGCCAAGTTTACAGATTCCTCTAATTCATCGCTGTACATGAATTGATCTAACATTTTACTTATCTCCTCTTGGGATATATTTCCATCTCTGTTAATATCAAACTGTTCAAAAACAGCTTTGGCTTGGTTTGTATCAATTTTGTAACCCTGATAAAACATTTTCAGTTTATTGAGAGAATCTTCTCCGTCTTCATTACTATCAATGAGTTTCGTAAAGGAGTCGGCAAAATCATGATCGAGACGGCTAGTCATATATTCTAGCCATTCGTCGATCGTAATTATCCCATCTCCATTAGTATCCATTAAACTTTGCATCTTCTTCTCCAATCCAATCCAAAATGAATGAACTATCGAATAGTCTGGAGAGCCAAGTGTCCAGCCCCTAATACCTGCAATTGCCTGAAAGCCCTCCTCAAAATCTATTGACTCAATCACCCCATTTTTGTTATGATCTAACAAATCAAACAGCTTTCTCATTTTGCGTTCGCGCTGCTTGTTAACAGCAGAAGATAAGTTTGATGCTGTCGCCACCTGCCAGCCAAAGATACTTGCTACCGCCATGATTATTGTTCCACTCCAAAACGGCCAATCGGAACCCAAGCTTCCGAATAGAAACCCAGCCCCGAGTGGCCCAATAATTCTTCCCAAAGTCGAGACTGATTCTGCCAATCCCAGAACCTCACCTTGCTGCTTCGCTCCGGCAGATTGAGAGAGCAAGCTATTTAATAGAGGCCTACAAAGAAAAAAGCCGCTGCCCGTCAGGGAAACTGCTCCCACTACTAACGGTAAGTTCGTTGAGAAGGGTATCAAAAATACCCCAAAGCCAACTACAATCAGCCCCCCAAACACCGAATTGGCTTCACCAAACCTTTTAGCTAACGGTTCGACAAACTTAGTTTGGACAATAACAGACATTAGCCCCCAAAATATATAGACATAGCCAATTTCCTTAGGACCCCAACCTAACTTTTCGTTACTCCAGAGCGCAAGGATAGCCAACGTTCCCAGCCCTACAAGCGTCATCAAAAACAATAATAATAGGAGGAGACCTGTAGATGGAGTATTGAGAATCTCGACCAACCTCGTAAGGTCGAATCGGCGTGGCTTTTCTACAGTTCTGGCTTGAGTTTTTATAGTTTCAGGCAGACCTAAGAAGGCAATGGTAAATGCCAACAGTGACATACCGGTGGCAAATAAAGGCGGCAGCATCAAGTTGGGGTTTTGAGGGTCCGAACCAACCAAAAAAGAGCTAATAGCAGGGCCCAAACATAAGCCCAGACCAAATGCTGCTCCAACTATAGCCATGCCCTTTGTTCTAGTTTCCTTGGTTGTAATGTCAGACATATACACCATTGCTAGCAGGAAGCTCGCTGCCATTATCCCTTCCAATATGCGGGCGCCAAATAGCATCCACAGGGTATTCGCTTGGCTCAACCACAGAAAAGCTAAACTACTACCGATTAGGCTAAACAATAACGTTGGACGGCGGCCGAAGCGATCGCTCATCTTACCCCATAAGGGCCCGCAGATGAACTGGAGCAACGAATATACGCTAAAAAGTAACGTGACTGTGCTGGTTGAGGCTCCGAACTTCAGAGCGTAAAATGGTAGCAACGGAAGCATCAGACCAAAACCAATCGTATCTACTAATACGCTTAAAAACAAAATAGAATGTACTTTGCGGTTGTTCATACTCAAAATTAGTGCGAGCAAGTCAGGTTGGCAATAGTTTGTATATCTACTGAGCCGCCGAAAGCGTTTCTGATCCTGCAGCGAATTTAGGCGAGAGTCACGGCACTTTAGTCGCGTCATGACTCTCGCCATCTCATACTGAGTATCAACTTCGGCGTGCTGACCCAGATATTGGCTGAAAATAAGGAGTGATATCCATCATACTACTGATATCCATCATACTTAGGAGTTGTTACTCCATGAGATATTTTCAAGATATTGATTAATAGGATAATTTGTATGTCTGAACCAAAAGAACAAACCACCAAAACTGTCCAAGATCAGTCAACTCCCGATAGGATTCTCGACGTGCAGCAAACAACCTGTTGTATCGTTGGGGGTGGGCCTACAGGGGTAGTTTTGGCACTGATATTGGCGCGTCAAGGTATTCCGGTTATGCTGCTAGAGGCGCACAAAACCTTTGAACGCGACTTCCGCGGCGACCTAATTCAAGCTGGGGCGATGGAAATTATGGACGAACTGGGTCTAACGGAACGCTTGCTCGCACAGGTTCCTCACTCCAAAACAAGCCAAATGGAATTCAGCCTTTGCGGTCAAACAGTTTCCTTTGCAAACTTCAGCAAATTGAAGACTCGACATCCATACATCACCATCATTCCCCAGGTAAAGTTGATTGAGTTTCTCACTAATGAAGCGAAACGCTATCCAAACTTTCAGTTGCTTGCAGGTGCAAACGTACAACAGCTAATTGAAGAAGATGGTATGATTCGCGGTGTCCGCTATCGAGGACAGGGGGGCTGGCACGAAGTGCGATCGCAGTTAACAATAGCAGCCGACGGGCGCTTCTCCTCGGTTCGTAAATTAGCAGGTATGGAATTGATTGAGACAGCAGCACCAATGGATCTCCTTTGGTTTCGCCTGCCCAGACACCCCGATGAACCAGAGGGGCTGAGAGTGCGCTATGGTAGCAAGCGCGTCTTAGTTACATACAACACCTCTGATGGAAATTGGCAGATTGCTGCCGTCATTCCCAAGGGGTACTACCGCCAGATGCAAGCTGAAGGCATAGAGGCGCTGCAACAGTCTATCGTCGAAGTCGTTCCTGAGTTTGGCGATCGCGTACACTATTTGAAAGATTGGCAGCAGACATCACTTCTCTCAGTCCAAATGGGCAGACTCTCCCAATGGTATCGCCCTGGTCTGCTTTTACTGGGTGACGCAGCCCACGTCATGTCGCCTCTGGGTGGAGTTGGCATCACCTATGCCATTCAGGATGCTGTGGCGGCGGCAAACATCCTGAGCGAACCGCTCAAGCGTGGCGAAGTGCAGCTAAATCATCTGGCAAAAGTGCAGCACCAGCGCGAGTTCGCAATCAAAGTCATCCAAGGGTTTCAGTCCTTTACGCAGAAGCGGATTACCGCCAAAGCAGTGCAAGCGGATAACTCGTTGAAGCTGCCAATATATTTGCGTTTGCCACTGTTGAGTGACCTTCGGGCGCGATTGTTTGCATTTGGGGCTTTTCCACCTCATGTCAAGGTCAAATTCAGCTTGTAGGATGCTGACTATCAATTTACCAATATCTAAGTTTTGGTTTTTCTAATTTAAAGGAGTCGAGTGAAATGTTTGAATCCGAAGAACTGATTAAGATGAGAGCAAAACTGGCTGGGGAAGCTGGTGCTGCATATCCTCAAGCAAGAAAAGATGATGTTCAAGTAATGTATCAATATCTAAATCCCCAACCAGAAGAACATATCTTAGGATTTTGGGAAGGAAATGGCTTCTTTTGTAAATTCATCGCCGAAGCAGTTGGCTCACAAGGAAAATATCTTGTTAGCGACCCTTCAGCCTACTTACTTGATCGTCTAAAATCTAGATTTCCGATGCCACAAGTCGAAACTTTAGTCAGCAGTTCTGAGGACTTAGACCTCCCTGCTGAATCTTTGGATAAAGCTTGGAGTTTTGCCACGTTTCATGATGCCCTAAGTCAAACACAAGTAGTTGCGAATATTTACAAGGCATTAAAACCGGGCGGATTATTATTCATAGGTGACGTTTTTCAAGGAAGTTCAGCATCCAGATATTTTGACTCCATAGTGAGTAAATATCGTGAAGGGGGACATGAAGCAAAATTTCTATCCGAAGAATTTGCTGATTCTCTATGTTTTGTTAATGGATTCAAGAGCGAAAAAGTTCGCGTAGTAGAATTACTACAAAAATGGTACTTCCACTCAGAAAATGATATTGCCACATTTCTCTATAAAATTTTGGCAATGAACTTATTCGCTGGAGATGAACCAGAAAGAATAGAACAAACTCGTAAAGGGCTTAAAGAGTTTTTTGAAATAGAATACAACGAGGGATTGTACGAATTACACTGGCCTATGAAAGCCCTTATTGCTGAGAAATAAAATTTCTTCTTTTGCAGGCTTGACTCTTAGCAATGCCCACTTAGCGCAAAAATCCCAAGTTATAGCAGCCCCACCGACAGCTTTGGTTTATGGGCTTCAGGGAACTTTTCGCTTTGCTGCACTGATTCTTTTGATTGCAATTGGATTGCTAGTAGTTGTCTGGAGGATGGCTCAAAAATCGCGCCATAGTTACTAATAGCCGAAAATTCTAGATTGTTCAATTTCCCCTTTCATAGAGCTTTGAGACTATTATGTTAGTCGATGAAAATTCTAAAATTTTATCTTTCCTAGACTGTTGCGATAAATCCAGTTTGAAAAAGCCTGCTTTCGTTACCTTGCAGCAGACATACAGCTATCAGGATGTACGATCTCGCGTTGCTGCAATGGTCAACCTTCTGCGTGCCCAAGGTTTGATGCCTGGACAGCGCGTTTTAACGATCGCAGATAACGATGAATATGCAGTTTTCTTTTTTCTTGCTGCCAGCGCTATTGGCATTCAGGTTCTGATTCCCTACAATCTCAAGGAAGCTGCTTTGCTCGAATGGATTAATATCATCGAGATAGCCAAACCAGAGCATATTATCTACCTAAAAAAAACGGATACGGTGCTGATTGAGAAATTACACATCTCCGGTGTTAATCTTGTCGAGATTAACCGAGTTCAAATCGAGACAATAGATGAAGCAGTTTCTAATATCATCGTTGAAGCTTCCAGTCCAGTTGAAAAATTCCTAGTTCTTTTCACTAGCGGAACCACAGGTAATCCGAAAGCAATTAGTCTTCAGGAAAGACTGATCGCCCGACGTATTCTGAAGGTATCGGCGACACTAAAGTTCCACTCTGACGCACACATAATGATGTCAGGACTGATGAACAATACCACCGGCATCATTTTTTCCTTGGGTGCATTGGCACACAAGGCTACCCTATTTTTTCCAGACAGTCCAGATGTTGCAGATTGGGCACCACAGATACAAAAGCATCGCTTAACTCATATTATGCTGCGCCCAGTCTTTATGAAAGATTTTTTGGAAGATTCACGCACAGTCAAAGCAGATTTGAGTAGCCTACAAGTCATTGCTTATGGCGCTGCACCATTGCCTATAAAAGTCCTAGAAGAAGGGCGGAGACTTATCCCTTGTGAATGGATTCAGGGCTATGGTTTGAGTGAAACTTTCGGCCCTTTCTGCTGGCTAATGGAAGAAGAGCATAAACTAAAACTTTATGCTCAGTATGTCCATTGTATTGGACGACCAGATGATTCGGTTGATGTAGCTGTTTTCGATGCCAGCGGCAATTCCTTGCCCGTCAACGAAATTGGTGAAATTGTGGTGCGTAGTTCAGGGATGATGGAAGGTTATTGCAATTTTGAAAAAAATACCATTGAGTCCCTTGGTGAATGGTTTCACACAGGGGACTTTGGAATGTTTTCCAGCGAAGGTTATCTTGTACTCAAAGGAAGAGAAGCCGAAACCATCCTGACACCAAATGGTCACAAAATTTATCCCAGCGAAATCGAGAATCTTCTTTACAAAATTCCAGGTGTTGAGGAGGCAGTGCTTGTCGGCTGGTCAACCTCTGAAACAGCAGTTAAATATCCCGTTGTCTGCATTTATTGTACGCAGGATCTTCAAAACGATCCAGTCGCTCTAACAAATGCCTTATCTGAAAGCTTCCAAAATACGCTCAGTCCCGAAAAATGGCCGACTTTTCTTTACATATCGCCCGAACCTTTGCCAAAAAACCAGAACGGCAAAATTGTGAAGCGGGATATTCTCCCCTTCATTAAACCCGAAAAAATGATAGAATTTTCTACAATTTAAAAACGAAATCATGAAAGCAACAATACATTCTATTCTCTGCCACGCTCCAACTAATGCTGTCTATGGAATCATTTCCAACAGCGAGCGATGGCCTGACATTTTTGAGCCTTGTCTTAACGTCGAATCCCTTGAAAAAAAGGATGGCTACGAAGTCATCCGCGTTACTGCGGAAGTGAACAAAGTGGAGATGCAGTGGGTTTCCCATAGGTTTTTAAACGAGGAGATTTATGGCATTGACTTTGAAACAAATCCCCCATTGCCACTGCTCAAATCCATGCAAGGTCGCTGGCGGGTGGTGTCGCTCGAAGAGGGGGGATGCCTACTTTTTCTTGAACACAATTTTCAGGTAAAGGATGATGTAACAGGTTTAGTGGAGGGTGTTACCACACCTGATGAGGCGGTTGACTTTATGATGCAAGCGATCCACCGCAACACCATCAAGGAATTGAATTCCATCAAGAAACTGGCAGAAGAGAATAACTAAGTAGAAACAAAATCATGAAAAACACATTTCATTCGATCGTATGCCATGCCCCGGTAAAGGCTGTTTATCAAATCATCTCCGACACTGCCCAATGGCCCGATCTGTTTGAGAGTTGCGTCAGCACAGAAGTTCTGGAAAAAGGTGACGCTTACCAACTGGTTCGCATTACTGCCCAGGAAAATGGCAGAGAAATGACATGGGACACGCACCGGAAGTTTTTGCCTGAGATCAATGGAGTTGATTTCTACCTACCCGTACCCATGCCACTGTTGACGGATATGCAAGGGCGCTGGCGAGTTGTGCCGCTTGACAGTGGTGGAAGTCTGCTCTTTGTTGAACGTAGTTTTACAGTCAAGGAAGACGTGACTGGTTTGGTAGAGGGCGTAACAACATCAGAAGAAGCCGTCGATTTTATGCTCAATTTTATCCATCGCAACGGTGGGAAGGAAATGATCGCTATTAAAAGCATAGTGGAAGGTAAAGACCATCAGGAGGATGAACTTTCTTTTTCCTTTGAATCCAGTCGCGTTCTGCCCTTTCCGGGGGTAGATATTTACAACCTTTTAGCTGATGCTGCCAACTGGTCTTCGCTGCTTCCCCATTGTCAGGCGGTGGATATGCTTTACGATGACGGCAGCAATCAGGAATTTATTATGGAGGTGGGAACGGCGTATGGTAATGAGCGCATTCGCAGCATCCGTCGCTGTCGCCGAGATGTCTTGACCATTGAGTATTTTCAGCCAAAACCGCCTCCAGTGATGAGTAGACATAGCGGTCGCTGGACGCTGAATAATGTACCAGGTGGAACGGAGGTTTTTGCCCGCCACGAGTTTCAGATCGAGCCGAATACCTGCCGCAATTTATTCGGAGAGGGTGACATAACATCCTACAAGCAACGGCTTCATGATGCACTGGAGAAAAATTCTCTAGCCACTATTGCCGCTTGTCAAAATTATTTAGCTGGGAAGGAATCATAATGAATATGCCATTGAGCGTCCCAGAAGAAATATATCTCGCTTGTCGGTATTTTTTGCCGCGTATTTTGTTCTGGCAATCCGAATGGGGCGATTTGGCAATCGCTCTTAGTGATTTTCCCAAAGATTGCACAGATATAAGTACCCCGGAGTTCTGGGAACACTGGATGAAGGGTTGGTCTAAGCTTGGCGATCGCTATGTTGCACAAGCCGAAACCTGCTCCTATAAAATGGGGCAGCGTCACCTCTTTCGCAGTGCAACCAGTTGTTACCACTGGGCGGAGTTTATGTACTTCTCTGATTCCGCTCAGAAGAGTGCATTACGACAGTGTGTTAAGGATTATTTTCTCAAAAGCTGGGATGAAAATGTCCGCCTCCTAAACCCAGGTAAAATTGAGTGGAACGGGGTGGTAATTCCTTACTATTTGCTATTACCGGACAATGTTGACCCCCATCAACCTTTACCCTGTGTAATCCTGTCTAACGGTCTTGATTCAGTTACAGAAGTTGAGGTTATTACTTTCGCTGAACATTTTGTGAACCGAGGCTTTGCGGCTTTCTTGTTCGATGGGCCCGGGCAAGGAATCAATCTCGGTCGTTCTCCAATTCCTGTAAATTTTGAGGAAGTGGTTGCCAGTATTGTTGATACCTTGTCTGCTGACGCACGCATTGATGAGAATCAGCTTGGTTTCTTTGGAGTTAGCTTTGGCGGCTATATTGCTTTGCGGGTAGCGAAACATTTGGGTAATAAATTCAAGGCAGTTGTGAATCTGTCAGGCGGCCCATATATCACGCCGTTTGACAAAATGAAGCGCCGTCTCAAAGAAGATTTTCAGTATGCCTTCATGGAACCTGAAAAAAATGCTATGCCTGACCTTTTCGATCGCCTGACACTGGATATATCTGGTGGTTGTGAAACGAATGTGCTGTCAATTCACGGTGAACTAGATGATATTTTTCCGGTTCGTGGTATTCAGGAACTCGATCGTAAATGGGGCGCTCGCCACCAGGCGATCGTTTATGAACAGGAGGTTCATGTTTGCCTGAACCAAATCAACCAGTACATAGTAACAATCGCAGATTGGATGGGATCGCAACTTGCCCCAGAGAAAACAGTTTAGTCTGAACTTCCCCCATTGACAAAAGGCATCGGAGTATGTAGGGCAAGCCTGGCCAGGATTTTGACCCCCGTTCTACTGGGTACAAATCAGAGAAACGCCCAGTAAATCTAGAGCCTTTTGTTGCACAATTGTTGGTTGAGTAATTTTATCGAAAACAAAAGTAGCACCACTACTTCTTTCTTTTGGCTTCATCATGGTTCACATGGAGAATACCGAGTTATTTGAACAGGACTCGCTGAACTAACCGATCGGCGATCGCTTCAGGAGGCAAAACTTCAACCG
>NZ_JAUBQD010000146.1:0-2186 GCF_036701085.1 Microcoleus sp. Pol7_A1 | reverse complement strand
ACCGAAACATAAACCTATTCATATTCACTCATTTATTTATTATACATCGCTGATGTTATTAAATTTTCATTCCTTACCAGCTTCTGTGGCTTTCTCTGTTGACCAACAACAATGCTTGTCCCAACTTGCCGCAACTCTCGAAGGGTACACAAAAAAGCAGCAAAACCCCTATCCTCCAGCCTGTTTGCCTTGGGCAGTTTGGCTGATTGCTCGAGTTGGTGGTTGGTCTGGTTATGTCTCTGGGCGACCTCCTGGAATGCCCACTCTTGTTCATGGACTCCGGCAGTTTGAAGCCATGTTTTTAGGGTGGAAACTCGCTCATAATCCAGTTGTGTGTACACGGTAGCCACAGCCACTTGAGTACCCGTTGAATTAGCAAAGGAGTGACTTCCTTCACCCTCACATTATGGAAAGTCTAGAAGGGATCAACGAACCGTGAGAAGAAGAGTAGGCACGATTTGCCCCACTTCGGATGCCTAAGTTGGGAAATCTCCCCAAATATATTGGTATGAAGGCAGGTTAAGGGCAGACTTTCTAAGGTGTCTCAAGGGCGAGATAGTCTGCGATCGTTGCAAGTAGCTCAGGAAAATCAATTTCCCATCTTGGATTTAGAACCCCTACAACCATCAAGATAGGTTCATATCCTGACCCAGGGTTTAAAACTGCTACAGCTTCATCAGGATATAAGCGTTTCCCCGCCTAACCTCCCCCTGCAAACTCAAGTACCTCACCCTGCACCCTGGGGCGATCGCCTTTTTTGACTTAGAATCGGATTTTGACTATTGCTTCTAACTGCTAGCAGCAGGCAAAGTCCCACAAACCATATTTACCCTTTCTCTTTTGTGTACTGCTGCAAAGTAATGCTCTAGACGAGCAGACGATCGGCACCGCAATACAGGGAAACTTTGAACTGGAAAAATCACTCAGGAGATCTTTCACTTCATGTCAGCAAATGATTTCGAGTTTAAAGGGTTGCAAACGACAGCAATTCATGCCGGAGAAAAACCTGATAGCACTACTGGTGCTTCCTCCCCCAATATTGTAATGTCATCATCTTTTGTGACCGATGCAGATACTTCTTTCTCGGCTGAGAATATACAGGGTCAAACAACGTTCTTCTATACCCGTGAGGGCAATCCAACTGTTCAACAGCTAGAACAAAAATTGGCAGCTTTAGAAGGTGCTGAGGCTTGTGTGGCATTTGGTAGCGGTATGGCAGCCATTTGGGCCTTGATGTTTCACCAGCTTAAGTCTGGCGACCACTTGGTCATGAGCGACGTTGCCTACGTTGGTGCGGCTGAGTTGATGAACGGATTGATTCCTAGTTTTGGGATTCAGGTAACGCGAGTCAACACAACAGATTTGAAGGCTGTAGAAGCAGCAATCCAAACCAATACCAAGCTGATTCATATTGAAACCCCTTGTAACCCGATTGTTAGATTGTCGGATATTAGGGCGCTCGCACAAATAGCTCATGCTGCTGGTGCAAAGCTCTCGGTTGATTCCACCTTTGCCACCCCTGTAGCAACTCAGCCCCTCAGTTTAGGTGCAGATTTTGTCGTCCACTCGCTAAGCAAGTATTTATGTGGACACGGGGATGCAATTGGTGGAGCAGTTCTGGGAGCAAGCGATGAACTATCAGGAATTCGTGATGTGCTGGTTCATGTGGGGGGGACGCTTAGCCCATTTAACGCTTGGCTGATCATGCGGGGGATCACTACATTGCCTATCCGCATGAAAGCTCATCAGGAAAATGCACTGAAAGTGGCAAAATTCCTGGAATCTCATCCTCAAGTCAAACAGATGATTTATCCAGGCCTACCCTCCCATCCGCAACACGAATTAGCAAAACGGCAGATGCGGAACTTTTCGGGCATGATTGCTTTCCAGACGAAAGATGCTCAAGTCGTTGCTCAAGCTTTTGCCCAGCGATTGCAAGTTATTCACTATGCTGTATCCCTTGGTCATCAGCGCAGTCTTATCTACTATATTTCGACTCAGGAAATGCTAGAAACCTCTTTCGTACTCAATGAGACGCAGGCTGAGGCGTACCGTAACTTTGCAGGGGATGGGGTTTTCAGACTATCAGTGGGGCTCGAAGACGCGGAGGATCGGGAGCGTGTCACTTTTGCGATGAGTATTTATACTCAAACATTTCTTCGCTTACCAATTAAGCCATTTAAGTA